>WFVH01000024.1 GCA_015491735.1 Gammaproteobacteria bacterium | reverse complement strand
CGCTTCCTGACCGGCCCGAAGGGAGCGCCCCAAACCGGCCAATGCTGCGTTGCACTCCTTGGAAAGGGCATGCCATTCCCGGCGGACTGCGCCTTGCCTTGGCCGGTTTGGGAAGCTCTGCATCCCAGGTTATCACCTTGACGGAGTACTAATACTCTTTCAAGGGTAACTATTCAGCATAGTCTGAAACAAGCCGGTAACTGTTCAGATTGCCCTTGAAATTCGTCAGTTCAAGGCGAAAAATGGGAGTTTACGCGTGTAAATGACCATTTTCCAACGCAGAAATGGCGGATTTCAGGGGTGAGCTGAATAGTTACTTTCAAGGTAATAAATCAGGATTCAGTTACCCTGTCCGTTTGTCGGCTGATATCAACGAAAATCCCGCGATGAAGTTTTCATCTCCCCCAGCCAACTGCTCAGATCTTCCAGTCGTCCGGCGATAAGATGTAGTACCCCCTCTTCCTGCTGCACGGTGCCGGCCACCACCAGCAGTTGTGCCTTGAGCAGGGGCTTGCGCTGGGCTTCGGCGAATTTCGGCCAGACCACGATGTTGCTGTTGCCGGTCTCATCCTCCAGGGTGACAAAAATAACGCCGCTGGCGGAGCCGGGGCGCTGGCGTCCGATCACCAGCCCCGCCACGCGTGCATGACTGCCGCTGGGTAGCTGCCACAACTCCCGTGCGGTGCAGATGTTGCGCTTCCTGAGCCGCTTCCGTAGCAGGGCGAGCGGGTGCTGTTTCAGGCTGAGTCCGGTGCTGGCGTAGTCTGCCGTTACCTCTTCACCTGCGGTTGGTTTGCGCAGCAGGGGTTCCGGCTCTTTGAAGTGCGGGGTTGGCAGCAGGGGCAGGGGCTGCTCGGTGCCGCTTGCCTGCCAGGCGGCATGGTGGCGATTACCGGCCAGTCCCTGCAAGGCATCCGCTGCGGCCAGGGCCTCGAGATCATTCCGCTGTAACCGGGTGCGGGAGACGATATCCTGCAGATTTTGAAACGGGGCCTTGCGCCGGGCCGCCAGCAGCCGTTCAATCGCTGTGCCGGAGAGCCCCTTGACCATGTGCAGGCCGAGGCGCAGGGCGGGGCGGGTGCTGTTTTCTGTCGCCTCCAGGGTGCTGTCGTATTCGCTGTAGCGCAGATCAACCGGCCGGATTTCGACGCCATGCCGGGCGGCGTCCTGCACCAGTTGGGAGGGGGCATAGAATCCCATCGGCTGGCTGTTGAGCAGGGCGCAGGTGAAGGCGGCGTGGTGGTGGCACTTGAGCCAGGCGGAGACGTAGGCGAGCAGGGCGAAGCTGGCGGAGTGGGATTCGGGAAAACCGTATTCGCCAAACCCCCGGATCTGGCGGAATATCTGCCGGGCGAACGGCTCGGGGTAGCCGCGTGCTTTCATCCCCGCGAGCAGTTTCTGTTCAAATTTTTCCAGTCCGCCCTTGCGTTTCCAGGCGGCCATGGCGCGGCGTAGCTGATCCGCCTCGCCGGCGCTGAACCCGGCTGCCACCATTGCCAGTTGCATCACCTGTTCCTGAAAGATGGGTATGCCCAAGGTGCGTTGCAGCACCTTTTTGACCGCCGGGCTGGGGTAGCTGACCGGCTCTCTGCCGCTGCGGCGCATCAGATAGGGGTGCACCATGTCGCCCTGGATGGGGCCGGGGCGGACGATGGCGATCTGGATTACCAGATCGTAGTAACAGCCGGGTTTCAGGCGGGGCAGCATCGACATCTGGGCGCGGGATTCGATCTGGAACAGGCCGATGGTATCGGCCCTCTGAATCATCCGGTAGACAGCGGGGTCCTCCGCCGGCAGGGTCGCCATGCTCAGCTTCGTACCGCTGTAGCCATTCACATAGGCCAGCGCCTTGCGGATGGCGCTGAGCATCCCCAGCGCCAGTACATCCACCTTCAGCAGCCCCAGCGCCTCCAGGTCGTCCTTCTCCCACTGGATGATGGTGCGGTCGGCCATGGCGGCATTTTCGATGGGGACCAGGCGGGAGAGCTGCCCCTCGGAGATGATGAATCCCCCCACATGCTGGGAGAGGTGGCGTGGAAAGCCGATAATCCCTTCCACCAGCCGGATCAGGCGCTGAATCAATGGATTATCGGCTGAAAAGCCAATCTCTTTCAGCCCCTCGGGGGATATTTTTCTGCCATCCCACCAGCGTACCGATTTGGCCAGCCGGTCGATCTGATCCCGGCTCAGTCCCAATACCTTGCCCACATCCCGGATGGCGCTGCGTGGCCGGTAACGGATCACCGTGGCGGCCAGGGCGGTGCGATCCCGGCCGTATTTGCGGTAGATGTACTGGATCACCTCCTCGCGCCGTTCGTGCTCGAAGTCCACGTCGATGTCCGGTGGTTCATCCCGCTCCCTGGAGATGAAACGCTCGAACAGCAGGTCGAGCCGGGCCGGATCCACCTCGGTGATCCCCAGGCAGTAGCAGACGGTGGAGTTGGCTGCGGAGCCGCGTCCCTGGCAGAGAATACCGCGGCTGCGTGCGAACTGGACGATATCCTGCACGGTCAGGAAATAGGGCTCGTAGCGCAGCTCCCGGATCAGCGTCAGCTCATGTTCAACCAGCCGCCGGACCCTGGCGGGTACGCCGTTCGGCCAGCGGCGCGCCATTCCCTGTTCGGTCAGGTGGGCCAGCCAGGAGGTGGCGCTGTGCCCTTCGGGAACCAGTTCGCGGGGGTATTCGTAGCGCAGCTCGTCCAGGGAGAAGTGGCAGCGATCGGCGATGCGGCAGCTCTCTTTCAGCAGTTCGGCGGGATAGAGCCGGGCCAGGCGCTGCCGGGAGCGCAGGTGCCGTTCCCCGTTAGGGCAGAGGGCGGTGCCGATCCCGGTCAGTGGGGTGTTGAGACGGATGGCGGTGAGCGTGTCCTGCAGCGCCCGGCGGCTGCGGCGATGCATCAGTACGCCACCTGTGGCGCAGAGTGGCAGCCGGAGAGAACTGCCAAGCTGTTGCAGTTGCTCCAGACGTTGCTGATCATCACCGGCCAGCAGCAGCTCCACCGCAATCCAGCTCCGTTGCGGGAAGCAGGTGGCGAGCCAGGCCGGCTCGTCAGGGTTGATCGCCTTGCCGGGCAGCCACAGGGCCAGGCAGCCGTCGAGGGGCAGGCTCTCCAGATCGGTGCGGGTCAGTTGATAACTGCCTTTTGTGGCATGGCGGCGGCCGTGGGTGATCAGCTTGGCAAGGTGGCCGTAGCTGTGCCGATCGGTGGCCAGCAGTACCAGTCGTATCCCGTCCTGGAGCCGGAATTCGCTGCCGATGATGAGCTGCAATCCGCACTGTTTGGCCTCCATGTGGGCGCGCACCACTCCCGCCAGGGAGCACTCATCGGTGAGCGCCAGGGCGTGATAGCCCAGCCCGGCAGCTCTCTCCACCAGCTCCTCCGGATGGGATGCGCCACGCAGGAAGGTGAAGTTGCTGAGGGCGTGCAGCTCGGCGTAAGGGGGGAGCGCGCATTCCATCAGCCGAACAATCCGTGCAGATACCACTGCCCCGGTTGCGTCAGATCATGGAATATCCACAATCCCTGGCCGTTGTGGCTGCGGGCAGTGTAGTAGTCACGGCGGATGCTTGTGTTGCTCCACCAGCCGGACTCGATGCGCTCCGGCCCGCTGCGGAGGGTCAGCGTATCCCGGGAAAGCAGTGGCCGTGGTTCGGGCAGCAACCAGAGCGGCCGGCGGGGGGCACTGCAAACCGGGCTGCGGGCAGGGACTCCCGGTTCGGTACGACTCCAAGCGAGTTCAGGGCGATGATCCGGATGGCTCTGGAGGGTGAATACCGCCTCCACTCCCAGCCGGTTCTGCAGCCGTTCGATCAGCTCATGCCATTCGCTCTCCCGATATTGCGGGGTGTCGTGGCTACGGAACAGGGGTTGAGTGACGGCGCTGAATGGTTGAATCGCCATGCTCTCCAGGCAGAGGGTGTTGATCGGCGCCGCCAGCCGCAACGGGTTCAGATGTTGTTCGAGCAGATTGAGCAGGCGGGTGGCATCACGGCTGCCCTGACGCAGGCCGATGGTCAGCCAGTGAGGGGGGTGTTCGTTCGACAGCAGTCCGAACTGCACCGCGTTGACCGCCGCATCGTGGTGTTGCAGGAAGCCGATTAGCTGTGCCAGAAGCCTTTCGGCGGCACTCATGATGAAGCGGCTGTTGCGGGTCTCCATGGGAAGCTCCAGTGCAGCCTCGAAGTGGAGCGGTGCGTTGTGGTTATGGCGCAGATCACTGCTTCTGCCCAAGGCCCGATCCAGGGTATCGAGCAGATTGGCTCCAAAACGGCGGGCAAGACCGTCCCGTGGCAACCGCCAGAGATCGTGCAGCACTCTTACTCCGGTATTGTGCAGCCGTTTCTCGAGGCGTGGCTCCAGCCCCAGAGCCCGCAGTGGCAGTTTCCCCAGCGCCGAGCGCAGTTCATCCGGGCAGGTGATCACCAGCGGCCGGTTACAGCGCGCCAGCCAGAGACTGGCCAGCGGAGCAGGCGTAATGGCGTGGTTGAAGCTATCGACCAGGCTGGAAAGGGAGCCGCTCAGCCGCTGCCACAACGAATCGACTCCGCCGAATAGCTTCAGGCTGGCCCCGATCTCCAGCAACAGAGCCTGCGGAGGCTCCAGGCTGACCCGTGAGGTGAACTGTCCCGCCCAGTCGGCCAACTGCTCTAGTTTTTCCTGCTCGGCATGCAGGTCGCGGTGGTGGATGTTCAGTGCCCGGCACAGAGCGCAGGCGGCGCTGAGACTCATTCCCGGCTGAACCCCCTGCTCCCGGGCAGCAGTGGAGGCCGCCGCTATCGTCATCCGCCCGGCGGTCTCCTCGACCACCACCTCCGGCCGGTTTTTTTTGATGGGAGATTTGAACACCTCCAGCGCCAGATCGGGTAGATAGATACACAGCCAGAGTGTAGTGCAACCATCCTGTTGTGGTTGTTTCTTCTCGACCTTTTCAGGGCTTTTTTTTATTCCGGTTGAATCGTAAAAAACACCGTCCAACTGGAGCTGTCTCATCATGTTCTCTTTTGCCACTGTTTTGGATGGCGGCTACCATGCATAACAGCAACAACTACGATAATCTCTCCCTCGGTTCGATAATATATTCCAAATGGAAACCGGTGAATTACTGCTCGCCTGGTGTGTCTGTGAACTAAAGGATACAGCCCGGGGTTTGTTGAGATTATTTCGCAAATGGCCAGAATCTCATCGAGGAATTCAGCGCCAAGTCCCTTACGTTGTTTCTCGTACCATGCTGCAGCCTCCCTGATATCTGTTTCTGCTTCTGGTCGGAGATATACTCTGAGACTCACAACTGTTTTTTGATATCTGCTATTACTTCAGAAGCTTTTCGACCTTTGATTTTATCCGACTCATAAGCGTCCAGACGCAGATCAAGTTCAGCTCGCTGTTCATCGGTCATAGGCAGAGCCGTCTGATCAGCAGCGATGCTGTCCCATATATCTTCTACCAGTTGTATTCTTTCATCTATTGGTAGGGCTCGCAGATTAGCTGTCATTTTAGTACCTCTGTTTGCAATTTTAGCAGAATACCCAGTGCACACGGAGTACCAGTACTCTTTCAAGGTGATAAATCAGGATTCAGTTGGTCTGTCAGCGTTCAGGGCAAGGCGCTCCTCGCGGCGAATGGCCGTCGCCCTTTGCGAGAGGAGCAACGCCGCCATGGACGCTGACAGACCAACCCTTCGGGCGTCCCTGTGGTGCTCCGCTGCGGCGTTGCAGTGCTTGACAAGGGAACAACCCTTGCCTGCGCACTGCGCCTTGCCGCGAAACACCACAGGGACGCTGAATCCTGATTTATCACCTTGAAAGAGTACTAGAGCGCCAGATGTACCTTCCGATAATGATACCCACCCCGTGCCTTGAGAATCTGGACCTCCAGGCCACTCTCGGTTGGTTCCAGTCGAATGCGTACGGCGGCAGGTGATGGCCCGTTCTCTTTGCTGTGGAACAGGACTCCCAGGGAGTTTCCCTGTTCCGCCGCCAGTTGCAGGCGGCGTACGCTGCGGTCCGGGAGTCTGTCGGTCCATGCCATTACGATGGCGCAGGTGCTGGCGCGGAGTGCCTTTTCCATGCTCCAGGCTGTCTCTGTGGCTGGCTGGCGGGGGGTGACTATCAGGGTATGGTCGAGAGCCACCCCGGCCTCTGCCAGTGCGGGGGCATAGGGGATGAAGGGTGGATTGATCCACATCGACCAGCGCGGCTGTTTGCTTAGTGCGGCCAGGGCGGGCAGCATCAGCCGCAGCTCTCCGATTCCCCAGCGGGGGACAACCATCTCCAGTAGTGCCCCTTTGGGCCAGCCGCCATCCGGCAGGCGTGCATCCAGGGTCGGGAAACCGGTGCGGATACCGTCAGCGTGTGGCGTGTTGTTGTCACGGCCGCGCCACAGGTGCTGGTTCTCCTGCAGCAGTTTTTCCAGCTTGAGCAGGGGGGTGAGATCGGTTGCTGCTGATGGGGGACTCTGTCTTTCCGCCTGCAGGGGTGGCATGGCTGTGCTGGCTGTCATGATGAACTCCCGGGGTTGTTGCGGATTACGCCGACCACGACCCCCTCGATATAGAGCTCCTGATGGCGCAGATCCACTTCGATGGTGTCAAAATTCGGATTTTCCGGTTGCAGCAGGGCTTTGTGTCCCGAGTACCGCAGCCGTTTGACGGTTGCTTCCTCTTCCAGCCGGGCCACTACGATCTGGCCATTGCTGGCATCGGTGGTGTGGTGTACGGCGACCAGATCGCCATCGAGAATTGCTGCATCACGCATGCTCATCCCCCGCACCCGCAGCAGATAGTCGGCGGATGGTCTGAACAGGTCCGGGGTGATGGCATAGCGGGTTTCTATGTGCTGCTCCGCCAGGATCGGGGCGCCGGCCGCTACCTGGCCGATGACGGGAACCCCTGTCTCTTCAGCATCGGCGTCCTCCAGCAGACGAATGCCGCGCGAGGCGCCGGCCTGTAGCTCAATGACCCCCTTGCGTTCAAGCGCCTGCAGGTGGCTGCGGATGCCGTTGGTGGATTTTACTCCGATGGCACGGGCAATCTCGGCGATGGTGGGAGGGAATCCCTGCGCTTCGATACGGTTGCGGATGAGGGTGAGAATCTGCTGTTGTCTGGGTGTGAGCGGTTTCATATACTGCCTTAATAAGCACTGCTTTTATGTTCAGTATATGACAGAGAATCCCGTTTGGCAACGGGGTGGCCCTTTTCTTTTTCCCGTGTTTGCTCGATCGGGAACGGTGGGGGGGGCAGCCTGGTCGGCAGCTTTATCCCGATGTCAGATAGAATGCTATGCTGATCAGCGTGCCGGGCAGTAGCAGCCAGAGGGTGATGGGCCAGCGCCAGAACCCCCGCACATAGCGGAGCTCCATGAAGTAGGCACCCACCAGGTGGCCTTTGATCAGCGCCAGCAGGAGGACGCCCAGGGAGATGGCGAGGTTGCTGACGCCAAGGGTATTGGAGAAGTAGGTGACCAGCGTCAGCAGGATCATGATCAGCCAGACCCAGGTGCAGGTCCGCAGTTCGCCGTTATGTTTTTTGTTGCCGTTTGCCATGGTTCAGTGCATCACATAGACCAGGGGAAACAGGATCAGCCAGACCAGATCCACCATGTGCCAGTAGGATGCGCCGGTCTCCACGCCCCGGTGATCCCGTGCGCTATAGCCACCCCGCCGGGCCTTGAGGGCTATCGCGGCGAGGATGATCATGGCCATTATCACATGCATGAAGTGAAAGATGGCCAGAAAGAGGTAGAACATGTAGAAGGTGTTGGTGCTCAGGTTGATCCCCAGCGCAAAATGGTGGGCAAACTCTGCCCCTTTGATGAGCAGGAACAGGGCGCCCATCGCCATGGCGGCAGAGAGCCAGCGGATACACAGGCGGCTGTTGTCTTCCCGGATGGCGTGGACGGCCCGGACCACGAAGTAGCTGCTGGTGATCAGTACCAGTGTATTGGCCAGCGCCGAACGGCGATCGAGGTGCTGCTGGTACTCGTTGAACAGCTCCACGTTGTACATCCGGGCGAAAGCGTAGGCGACGAAGGCGATGCCGAAGATCGCCAGTTCGGCGAGGATGAATATCCAGATGGCCAGATCGCCTGGCGGGTATCGGTTGGACTGTTCCACCGGTTTGCCGGTCTGCCGTCCGCTATGGCTGTTTACTGTAGTGGGCCAGATAGTTCACATCGATATCGCTGCCCAGGCTGTATTGGCGGGTCAGTGGATTGTAGCTCATGCCGGTGATGTCACGGGCACTCAGTCCGGTGCTGCGGGCCCAGCCGTCCAGCTCCGCCGGGGTGATGAACTTGCTGTATTCATGGGTGCCCCTGGGCAGCAGGTGCAGCAGGTACTCTGCGCCGATGATGGCGAACAGGTAGGCTTTGGGGGTTCGGTTGATGGTGGAGAAGAAGAGATGGCCGCCGGGCTTGACCAGCCGGGCGCATGCGGCGATGACCGAGCCGGGATCGGGAACGTGCTCCAGCATCTCCATGCAGGTGACCACGTCGAACTGCTCCGGCATCTCGTCGGCGAGCTGCTCGGCGGTGGACTGGCGGTAGTCCACCTCCACGCCGGACTCCAGCTGGTGCAGCCGGGCTACGGAGAGAGAGGCCTCCGCCATGTCGATACCGATCACCTCGGCGCCGCGCAGGGCCATGCTCTCGGCCAGGATCCCGCCGCCGCAGCCGATATCTGCCACCCGCTTCCCCTCCAGGTCGGCGATGTCGTCGATATATTTCAGGCGCAGCGGATTGATCTCGTGCAGCGGCTTGAATTCGCTCTCCCGGTCCCACCAGCGGGAGGCAAGCTCGGAGAATTTGGCGATCTCGCCACCATCCACGTTGCGGGGTTCTGTTGCCGTGTTGTTCATGATGGTTGCCTCTATGCGTCGATACAGATTTTGTTCTGCCACCGGGTGGCTCTGTCCAGTATAACCTGTTCGTCCAGCGTGGTGAGTGCGCGCTCCTTGAGCAGGTGCCGGCCCGCCACCCAGACATCGGTGACCTGCTCTCTGCCTGCGGCATAGACCAGTTGGGAGAGGGGGTGGTAGAGGGGCCGGGTTTCGATAGCATCCAGATCCACCGCCACGATGTCCGCCGACTTGCCCGGTTTCAGGCTGCCGATCTGCTCCTCCAGCCCCAGTGCGGTGGCGCCTCCCAGGGTGGCCATGTGCAGCGCGGTGGCGGCAGGTACCGCGCCCGGCTGGCCGGCGACCGCCTTGGCGAGCAGGGCGGCGCTGCGCATCTCGCCCAGCATGTCCAGATCGTTGTTGCTGGCGGCTCCATCGGTTCCCAGGGCGACGTTGATACCGGCATCCAGCAGCCGTTGAACCGGGCAGAAGCCGCTGGCCAGTTTCAGATTGGACTCCGGGCAGTGGATCACATGTCCGCCGCCGGTGGCAAACTGTTCAATCTCTTCCGCCTCCAGTTGGGTCATGTGCACTGCCACCAGCCGGGGGGAGAGCAGCCCCATCTTTTCCAGCCGCTGCAGGGGGCGCCACCCCTCGTTCTCCTGTGCCATCGCCACTTCGTGTTCGGTTTCATGGAGGTGGATATGGATGGGGATGTCCAGTTCGTCGGCCAGGATCCGGATCTGCTCCAGCGGTCCGTTGGAGACAGTGTAGGGGGCGTGGGGGGCGAAGGCGCAGCGGATCAGCGGATCGAAACGGAACTGGTCGTACACCGCGATCCCCTTGCGCAGATAGTCGTCCGCATCGGCGGCCCAGGCGGTGGGAAAGTCGATGACGATGAGTCCGACCACCGCGCGTATCCCTGCCGCGCTGGCGACATGGGCGGTGATGTCGGGGAAAAAATACATGTCGTTGAAACAGGTGGTGCCGCTGCGCAGCATTTCGGCCACCGCCAACTGGACGCCGTCATGGACGAATTCGCTGCCGACCCATTTGCGCTCGGCCGGCCAGATATGCTGGTTCAGCCACTCCATCAGCGGCAGATCGTCTGCCAAACCGCGCAGCAGGGACATGGCAGCGTGGGTATGGGCGTTCACCAGGCCGGGAATCAGGGCGTGCCCGGCGAGGCGGTGGGTGGTCTGCGCCCGGTAGCGGGCATCGGCCTGTTCCGAAGGGAGGATCGCCACGATGCGGCCTTCGTGGATGGCGATGGCGTGGTTTTCATGGAGCGTGTCCGGCGGCTCCACCGGGATGATCCAGCGGGCGTGGATCAGGGTTTCGATCTGCTGCATGTTGTCAGTAACATCCGGTAATCTGTTGCCGGTTCAATAACCGCTGAGCCGCCCAAAAATGCGGAAGCCGGCCAGGTAGGTGCCGGCGGCGGAACCCAGCGTACTCAATATAAAGACCAGAAAGATCCGCGCAACCCGGTTATGCCACCACCCTTTCAGATGGGATACATCCTTGCGCAACCGGCTGAAGTCGCTGACGGTTGGTTTGCGCAGCCAGGTCTCAATGGCGGCAGTCACCATCCCGGCACCGACGGTGGGGTTCAGCGAGGTCAGCGGTGCTGCCAGAAAGGCACCGATAACGGTAAGCGGGTGCGCCATGGCGATAGCCGCACCAAGTGCTGCCAGCCCGCCGTTGATAAGCACCCAGTCGGAGACCATCCGCCAGCCGAGTTCCGGGCTGCGCATGAAGCCGATGGTGAAGCCGGTCAGAATCAGGGCGACGATTAGCCAGGGAATCAGCCGCGGCCAGCGGCTGGGGGGGGGCAACTGATCCAGTTCGGCAATCACTTCACCGGGCGGCGCCGGGAGTTGGCCCAGATAGTTCCGGATGCCACGCAGGTGGCCCGCACCCACCACGGCCAGAATATGCTTGTGTTCACTGGCATCGACCTCCTCCAGCAGGCGGGCCGCCATGTAGCGATCCCGCTCTTCGATCAGCGGCTGGAACAGATCCCGCTCCTGATCGGCGAACTGGGCGAAGGTGGTCTCCAGAATATCTCCCTCCTTGAGCCGCTCGATCTCCGCTTCACTTACCTTCTCCGAACTGACCAGACTGGCCATCAGGCCGGAAAACAGATGGAAGCGTTTCCACCACGGTACGTTGCGGTAAATGCGTTTCAGGGTGGTGCCGATCTCCCGGTCGATCAGCAGTACCGGCAGACCATCCTTGCGGGCGATCTCCACTGCCGCCTTCATCTCTGCACCCGGCTCGATATCGAACTGCTCCGCCATGCGTTGCTGGTACGCGCCCAGGGCAAGACTGGCGGTGACCATGGGCACCTTGCCCCTGCGAATCACCTCGAACAGATCCATGCGCGCCAGGCTGTCCGGATCCAGAATGGCATTGTGGCGGCTGGGACACAGCTCTACCGCCACGGCATCATAGTCACCACTGGCCAACAGCTCACGGACCTTGTCCGCGCTGGCGCGTGATATATGCGCCGTGCCAAGGAGCGTGATGCGGCGATCATCTCCAAGCTCGATGGTGGCAATGGGTTCCTGCTGCCCGTTCCGGGCGGTGGTGGTGTTCATCTGAAATATTGATTACTCTGTATCTGCCGGGGGGGTTAACAAGGATAACGGCCCTGCTTCTCGAGAACAAGGAGCAGCGGTCTGCGTTATTGTTTTGATATTCGGCCCGATTGTCTTGAGAAAGGATGAAAATATACGATACTCTTGGAGTCAGGCTGACTGATTGCTGCGTTCTGCGAGAGGCTTAACTATCTGTCAACGCCTGTTTTTCGCCTTGAACCAAAGAATTTCAGGGGCAATCTGGGCAGTGACTTTCAAATTCTGTAGCTTGCCGGATAGCTACCAAGGGGCAACACCATGACTGAAGAGATTACCAAGCTACGTTCCGTGAAGAAGGAGAGCAAGAGTTCGGTTTCTGACGCCAGGAAGGCCAAGGATGACAATATCCGTATACTGAGCAAAAAGGATATTTTTAAACACGGAAACTACCCTTACAAGAAAATGATGGGGCGCAGGGAGTATGAGCAGAAGAAACAGGAATTGCAGATTGAACTGCTGAAGATGCAGGGTTGGGCAAAGGAGACCGGCCAGCGGATAGTCATCTTGTTTGAAGGGCGGGATGCGGCAGGAAAAGGCGGGACAATCAAGCGGATTATGGAACACCTCAACCCTCGGGGTGCCCACGTGGTTGCGCTGGAGAAGCCGACCGAGCGGGAGTCGGGGCAGTGGTATTTCCAGCGCTACATCAAACATCTGCCCGCGGCGGGTGAGATCGTGTTGTTCGATCGCTCCTGGTATAACCGGGCTGGTGTGGAGAAGGTGATGGGTTTTTGCAGTCCGGCCGAGTACCTGGAGTTCATGCGCCAGGCGCCGGAACTGGAGCGGATGCTGGTGCGTAGTGGTATCCAGCTGTTCAAATTGTGGTTTTCCGTGAGCCGCGCAGAGCAGTTCCGGCGTTTTCAGCAACGCCGGGAAGACCCGCTGAAGCAGTGGAAGTTGAGTCCCATTGATCTGGCTTCCCTGGATAAATGGGATGATTATACCGAGGCCAAAGAGGCGATGTTTTTTTATACCGATACCGCCGATGCGCCGTGGACAGTGATCAAGTCTGATGACAAGAAACGGGCTCGTATCAATGTAATGCGCAATATTCTTTATAATCTGGACTATCCAAACAAGAATCTCGAGGTGGTGGTTGAACCCGATCCGTTGATCGTGGGAAATGCCAAGGATATTTTCGAAAAAGATGAGCACCCCGTTTTGCTCTGACAGTACAAGTTGATGCGCCAACGCAGCGTCAGTTGGTTATTTTGTTTCCGTGCTCCGGTATCGGCAGATTGACAGGAGAAGGAGAATCCCATGACTCACAAGCATCTACCCCATGCAGAACGGGTTGTCCAGGCGTTCAAGGACAAGCTCAGCAGCAGTGGCCGCCAGCATGTGGGGGAGAAACACTTCGATGAACTTGCCTTGTTGATTGAATCGGCTATCAGCACCTCTGTGCTGGAAGAGATGGAGCGTGCGGCGGACAAGGTGGCCCAGGTGGCCGACGAGCTTCGCAGGGGTGCGGAACATCTATAAACACCTGGCTTCCGCTTCATCCGTTCTGGCCCGCTTCTGTTTGTTTTCATTATCCCGTTGCCGGGTCAATGAGGGTGAGGAGAGGCGGCTGGAAACTGAAAATTGTTACTGGATTATGAAGTTATTGAACAGATATGCTTTCTTGCTTCCACTGTGTCTGATGATGACCTCCTGCGGTTTATCTCCCCCCCTGGGTGATCCTGAAATGCCTTATCCACCTCCGCGCGAACCTCGGGTCGGCGATATATTACACGTTCCCACCGGCATTTTCGTTACAGAAAAACAGATGCTTGCGGCCGCCACCGATGCAAGAATCGTCTATGTCGGTGAGACGCACGACAATCCTGCATCCCATCGCCTGGAAGCGACCCTGCTCAAGGCGCTTGCCGAACGCTATCCTGGCCAGGTGGCGCTGGGAATGGAGATGATGACGCCGGAACAACAACCGGTGCTGGACCGCTGGGTGGCTGGTGAACTCTCTGAAAAGGAGCTGCTGGAGCAGACGGGCTGGTATGATATATGGCGCATGGATTTTGATTACTACAAGACGCTCTTTTTGCTCTGCCGTGACAAAAAAATCCCTGTTATTGGCCTCAATGCCACGCGGGCCGCGGTGAAGGCCGTGGCAAGCAGCGACCATTCCGGGCTTGATGAAGCGCAACGAAAAAAAATCCCGCCACTGGATATGAGCGATCCCTATCAGCGCGCCACACTTGAAGCTATCTATAAGGATCATGGCCACGGCAGCGGCGATCTCGATCGTTTTCGCCGCGTCCAGACCCTGTGGGACGAGACGATGGCGGCCAATGTGGCCAGTTATCTCTCCAGCCCCGAGGGCAGTGGCAAACGAATGCTGGTGATTGCTGGAGGGCATCATGTTGGCTATGGTTTTGGCATTCCCCGCCGTGTATTCCGGAGATTGCCGGTGTCTTACGTTCTGGTTGGCAATGAGGATATTGAATTCTCCGAAGGAAAGGGGGAAAAAGCCATGGATGTCACTCTGCCCAAAATGCCCATGCCCGCCTACCACTACGTTTTGTATACCCGGTATGAAAGTCTGGGGAAACAGCAGGTCAAGCTGGGCGTGTTGCTGGAAGAGAGTGACAAGGGGGTTGAGATAAAAGCGGTCATGCCCTCGTCCGCCGCCGCCCGTTCGGGTTTGCAGAAGGCGGATATCCTGCGCGCTGTTGACGGTGAGCCGGTGAAAAAGAGTTTCGACATTATATATGTCATCAAACAGAAACGGCCGGGAGATAGCGTGGATCTGTCGATTGAGAGAAGCGGAGAGAGCAAGCAGCTGACAATACATTTCGACAAGCAGTGAGTCGTGGCCCCCATTTTTTCGGGCATTAAACGGCCGGTTTTTTTGCCTGGCGGCGGGAGCGGATGATGCCCGCGATTCTGGCGCGGGATGGCCGCATTGCCGGGTTGATGATCAAATGAAAAAGAGTTTGTTTGAGGCGGCGAAAACCTGTCTTGCCGCTGATGAAACAGAGAGAAAAACGGCGCTGACGCATGAAACCGCAATCGCCTGGCGGAAGAACCGGTTACTGTTAGAATCGGCGCGGCCACCGGAACCGATAGGAGAGCCGGGGCGCCCGCCGCGTCCGTTGCTGGTGGCGCCAAGAGAGCTTCCCCGGCGCAGGGTGTGCACTCTGGAAGGACATGCCGCATTGCTCCATGCCATTTGCCATATCGAGTTTAACGCGATCAATCTGGCGTGGGATGCTGTCTACCGTTTTCGGGGTATGCCACGGGAGTTTTATGATGACTGGATTCGAGTGGCCGACGAAGAGGCGACTCACTTTACCTTGCTGCACGACTGTCTGAAAAAGCTCTCCTTCGAATACGGCGATTTCGATGCGCATAACGGACTATGGGAGATGGCGCGGAAAACGGCCCATGATCCGTTGGTGCGAATGGCATTGGTGCCCCGGGTGCTTGAAGCCCGTGGTCTCGATGTTACCCCGGGTATTATGAAAAAACTGCGGGATTGCGGCGATGAGTGTGCAGTGGCGGCGCTCGAAATCGTGTTGCATGATGAGATCGGCCATGTCGCTATCGGTTCACGCTGGTTCAAATATTTGTGCAAAAAACGGCAAATGGAGCCGGAGCCGACATTCCGCGATCTCCTCTCCAGCTATATGGATGGCCGGGTGCGAGGCCCGTTTCACCGGCAGGCGCGCCTCGACGGCGGTTTTAGTGAGGCAGAGCTGGCTTTTCTGGAGTCCGCGGGACAAGGCACCTCTTCCGGAGCGTGATACTCGCCTTCCCGCAGGGAAGAGGTGTGATATCTTGTCGAACACAAACGACTCAGCCAACCCCTGAAATCAAATCCGCCATTGGAATGACTACTGATCGCAAGTGATGCCTTGATCGGGAGGGTGCTTGAAGCCCTGAACATGATCTATCTTGTTGCCAGGTTAGTGGTATAGTCGTTGTTCCTTTGAGCAGATGGAGTTTTCGCATGAGTGACAAAGAGCTGATTTGGGAGGATGAAGCCCTGGAGACGCTGAAGAAAATCCCGTTTTTTGCCCGCAAGATCGCCAGAAAAAAAATTGAACAGGGTGCCATCGAGCTTGGTGAAACAAGGATCACCCCTGATTTGATGGAGAAGATTAGAAACCAGGTCATGGGCAACAAGTAACGGATTTGCAAGTTGCGGTGACTGCGAACACAGATGGTGTAGTGGTGGAGGAGAGTGGTCACCGTCAACTCTTCGTGATAAATGGCAGTGCCGAATGGTCTCGCGCCACAGCCAGAAAGTTGCTGGATGAGAAGGATTACGCGCGGGTGTTGTGGGTGACAACGCGTTCATCGGGGCAGGAAACGGCGGTGTCTGCCGAAAAGCTGCGTTCCCGCCTGGGTAGTGAACTGGATGCCTTGGTATTCGACGCCTGGACGGGATTCGAACCGGACGCCTTTGGCGCCGCCACGGGCATGGTGCGGGGTGGGGGCGTGGTGCTGTTGTTGAGTCCGCCGCTGGCGGAGTGGCCCGGTCACGCCGATCCGGCCATGCAGCGGTTTGCCTCCTGGCCTCATGACTTCAGAGATACTGGCAACCGGTTTCTGCAACGGCTGGTGCGGCTGATATCGGCTACCGGTTCCGTTCAGCTCGTCAGTGAAGGGAGCGCTCTTCCTGCACCCCCCCCGTTACCACCACCGGTGCTCCCTGCACCAGGCGAGCCGTGCCGGACATCCGGGCAGCGGGCAGCAGTGGATGCCATCTGCCACGTCGTTTACGGTCATCGGCGGCGACCGTTGGTGCTGACTGCCGATCGCGGACGCGGTAAATCCTCTGCTCTGGGGATTGCCGCTGCGCTGTTGCTGCGGCAGGGACTGTCCAACATATGGGTCACCGCGCCTGGCCTGGATGCGGTTGCAGTGGTTTTCCAGCAAGCGGGGCGCCTGTTGCCGGGAGCAGAGTGCAGCAGGGGAAGGGTGCTGTGGAATGGCCGCCATATCCAGTTTGTCGCGCCGGATCGGCTGATCCGCCAGCCGCAGACGGCGGATCTGTTGCTGGTCGATGAGGCCGCCGCCATCCCGGTTCCGCTGCTGGAAACTGCGTTGAAGCGCCATGCCCGTATCGTATTTTCCACGACCATCCACGGCTACGAGGGAACAGGCCGCGGATTCTGTACCCGTTTTCGGGATACGCTCGACCGGTTGGCGCCGGGCTGGAATACACTGCATCTTTCACAACCGATCCGCTGGTCAGAAGGCGACCCACTTGAGCAGTTCGTCTTTCAGGCACTGCTGCTGAATGCTTCCCCGGCCGCGGAGGAGAGTGTTCAAAACGCCACGCCACAGCGTTGCGATGCGGTACAGTTGCAGCGTGACGATCTGCTGGCCAACGAGCCGATGCTGAGCGAACTGTTTGGCCTGCTGGTGCTGGCGCACTACCGTACCCGGCCCGGTGATTTGCGTAATCTGCTGGATGGCCCGGCACTCTCCATCCATGCCTTGTTGCACGAGGGCCATGTGGTGGCCACGGCGCTGGTGGTGCGCGAAGGCGGGGTCGACGAGATGCTGGCGCGGGAGGTGTGGCTTGGCCGGCGGCGCATCCACGGCCATCTGCTGGCGCAGTCACTGGCGGTTCATGCGGGTTTCCCCGAGGCTGTACAGTTGCGCTACGCCCGCATAATGCGGCTGGCGGTTCATCCGGCCGTACAACAGCGTGGACTGGGGGCCCGGCTAGTGAAGGATATTGTCGCCAAGGGGGCGAAGCAGGGGTTGGACGCTATTGGCGCGAGCTTTGGCGCCACTCCGGAGCTGCTGGATTTCTGGCATCGGCGAGCATTTGGCACGGTGCGGCTGGGACTGCGCCGGGAGGCCAGCAGCGGCTGTCATGCAGCCTTCATGCTGCACCCGCTCTCGATGAGGGGGAACACACTGTACCGCCAGCTTCAATCCCGCCTGCAGGAGCAGTTCCCGGCCCTGCTTGCCGGGTCGCTGCATGATCTGGAGCCAGAGATAGCCTTGCGTCTGTTGCAAAATCTGCCGCCACCACCTATCACAATAAACCGGCAGGAGTGGCGGGATATTGTCTCGTTTGCCTTCGGCCAGCGTGGTTATGAGGTATGCATGACATCCATCCGGAAACTGGTAACGACTGCACTGGCGGATCGGGCGGTTGCCGGTGAACTCCCTGTATCGGAGCAGAACCTGCTGGTTTTGCGCGTGCTGCAAAACCGGGAGTGGAAAGTGTTGGCATCCCGTTTTTCGTTTCAGGGAAAACGCCAGGGAACGGTAGCCTTGCGCAAGGCGCTGCGCCGGTTATTGGCTGCTCCGGTTATGGCAGACAGCGTCTGTTCGGTTCCGGAGATTTTTCTGCGTGAATATTTACATAGTTGTGACAAAATCTGATGGCAAAAGCAACATGACCAGCGCGATAATGACCCCTCACAGGGAGCGTGAAGACTATCGTTTCCGATAGTCTTGGTCGCCACCCCCCTGGCGGCTCTTTTGTCGTCCTGGCAATCTTATGCTTGCCGGGACGGCTTTTTGTAATTGCTTACCCGGCGTCAACCCTGGAACATACTCAGCCGATTGCAGCAAGGCATCAAAGCGCCGCGCCAGCTGCAAACGTTGACAACACAGTCTGTGCATCGGCACACGATAGCCTCTCACGTGAAAACAAACGGTTAGGGACTTCAAGCCCCCTTCAGCTCCGCGTTGTCACGCTCGTCAATGGAATGACCATTGACGGCGAGTGATGCCTTGATCGGAAGGATGCTTGAAGTCCTGAACATGATCCCTGTTACGTCAGGCTGTTTACCCCGCCTCTCCGGTAAAACTGTACAACAGGGCAATTTCCTGCGGCCATCGATCGGCATTCGGAGTCTCCAGAATCAGTGGTATCTCATCTATCCTTTCATCCTGCATGATGAATCTGAATGGATCGATCCCCAGTTTCCCCTGACCGAGACTCTCATGCCGATCGACCCGGCTGCCCAAATCCACCTTGGAGTCATTGAGGTGCATCCCTTTGAGATAGGAAAAACCGACGATCTTCTCAAACTCCCGCATGGTTTTTTCGTAAGCAGCGCGGCTGCGCAGATCATATCCCGCAGTGAAAGTATGGCAGGTATCCAGACAGACTCCGATACGCGACTTGTCTTCAACCCGTTCAATCAAATAAGCCAGGTGCTCGAAACGGTAGCCAAGATTGGATCCCTGTCCCGCGGTGTTCTCGACCACGGCCATTACCCCCTCGGTCTGTTCCAGCGCCCGGTTGAGGGAGTCTGCAATAAGATCCAGGCAGGTGTTTTCATCGATCTTGCGCAGATGGCTGCCGGGGTGAAAGTTCAGGTAGACCAGCCCCAACTGTCTGCAACGCCGCAGCTCATCGACGAAGGCATCAAATGATTTTTCCCGCGCCTCTGTATCCGGATTACCCAGATTGATTAGATAGCTGTCATGTGGCAGCACATCCTGTGGCCGAAAGCCGCCCGCCTCCATATTGGCATGGAACTGCTCAATCTGCTCCTCGGTATAGGATTTGGCATGCCACTGCCGCTGGTTTTTGGTAAACATGGCAAAAGCCCTGGCGCCGATCTGCCGGGCATTCAATGGCGCGTTTTGCACTCCTCCGGATATGCTGACATGTGCTCCTGCGCGTTTCATGGATATTTTCTCCTGTCTGTGAATGTGGAAACGGAGTTGCCGCTGACGAGGTATCCGCTATTTTCAGGCCTGTTGCCTTGACACACCTGACAAGCGAACATAGTCTTTTCTTATCTGAATTTGAACAGCAATCCCTGAAAGGACGGATCTCTCGGAGCGATGGACGATTGTAGCGGTTTTCCCCGGCATACGGGACAACATTTTCACTCTGCGGAGCCGGCGGATACCCGCAAACATTTTCTGCCTCCTGCTCCGCGGCCGTTTACCGCCGAACAACGCAGTAACACCACACTGCTCTATGGTGGCCTTACCCTGAAGCATGAGCAGCTGCTCAAGGCCTGCCTGGAGAGTCTCGGCTACCGCTGCGAACACCTGCCCACTCCGGATCTGGAGGCGCTGCAGACCGGCAAGGAGTACAGCAACAACGGTCAGTGCAATCCCACCTATTTTACGGTAGGCAATCTGGTCAAATACCTGCAGCAGCTTCAGAAGGCGGGCAAATCCCGGCAGGAAATTATCGACAACTACGTCTTTTTGACCGCCGGCAGCTGTGGTCCCTGCCGTTTCGGTATGTACGAGGCGGAGTATAACAATGCGTTGCAAAACGCCGGTTTCAGCGGCTTTCGAGTGCTGCTGTTCCAGCAGACCAAGGGGTACGATGCGGATCGGCTGGAAGCCGGGCTGCAGACCAATTTTGATTTCTACCTCTCTATCGTCCACAGTATCCTGCTCGGCGATCTGTTGAACGAGGTGGGCTACCAGATCCGGCCTTACGAGCGGGAGCCTGGCGCCACCGACCGTGCGCTGGAGCAGTGCGCCGAAGTTCTCTACCAGGCCATCCGCAACCGCCCTGATGAACCGGAGTCCAGCCGCTGGTCGGCCGCCCTGGACTCGATTCCCCTGCTGGGCGAGCTGCTGAATACCCGCCGCAAACTGAACCGTTTTCTCTCCTCTTCGGAGATCACCCGCGCCCTGGCGCAGTGTCGCGACATTCTCTCCCGTATTGAGGTGGATCGGACACAGGTGAAACCGGTGGTACAGATTACCGGTGAATTCTGGGCGCAACTTGCCGAGGGGGACGGCAATTTCAACATGTTCCGCTTTCTTGAAAATGAAGGCGCCGAGGTGCGTATCAATCCGGTATCCCCCTGGCTTCTGTATATATTCTGGGACATCAAGAAGGGCTACCGTGAACGGTTTGGTCTTGAGGGCAACCGCAACCCGCTGCGTTATCTCTACCGCATGGCGGCCATCACCCTGGGAGAAAAAATGTTTCTGCGCAGCTATTTCCGGTTGAGCAGCGTGTTGGGCGGCACTGTCAGGCAGCCGGTATCGCTGAAGGAGCTGGAGCGGCTCGGGCACCGCTACTACCATTCCCGCATCACCGGCGGTGAGGGACATCTGGAGGTGGCCAAAAGCATCCATGCGGTGCAGCACCATGAGTGCCACATGATACTCTCGCTCAAACCGTTCGGATGCATGCCCTCCACCCAGTCGGACGGGGTGATGGCCCAGGTGGTCTCCGATTTTCCCGAGATGATCTTCCTGCCCATCGAAACCGCCGGCGAAGGAGAGATCAACGCCCACAGCCGCGTACAAATGGCCCTGGGCGAGGCGCGCCGTCTTGCGGTTGCGGAGTTTGACTCCGCGCTGCAGGCCACCGGCCATACCCTCGGGGAGATCAAGGTGTATCTGGAGCACAACCCGGAGCAGAACACGGCGCTCTACAGATCTCCAGAGGGGAGCCGGTTGGCTGGCAGCGCCGCAAACTTCGTCCGCGAAATTGCCCGGCGGATGGACCGGCCGTCATGATTCGCTGGCGGATGGGGCTGGATGTTGGCTCCACCACGGTCAAGGCGGTGGTAATCGATGCCGAAACCGGACAGGTGATATGGAAACGGTACCGGCGTCACGATGGCAAGCAGGGCCAGCAGGTGTTGGCGTTCCTGTATGACATCGAGCAGGCCGTCGGGTTGCAGCAGCCTCAGCAGTTGCAGATCTGCATCACCGGTTCCGGTGGCAACGCGCTGGCCGGCTCCCTGGGTGCGCGCTTCGTGCAGGAGGTGAACGCGGTCTCGCTGGCGGTGGAGAGGCTCTACCCGGAGAGTGGCTCGGTCATCGAATTGGGCGGGCAGGATGCCAAGATCATCCTGTTCCGTGATGATCCTGCCACCGGCCAGAAGAAGAAAATCTGCACCATGAATGACAAATGTGCTGGTGGAACCGGCGCGGTGCTGGACAAAATCGCCACCAAACTCAACCTCTCCGCCGACGAGCTCGGCGGCATGCCCTACCACGGCGTCAAGCTACACCCGGTAGCCGGCAAGTGTGGTGTCTTCGCCGAAAGCGATATCAACAGCCTGCAGAAACTGGGGGTGCCGCCGGAGCAGCTGATGGCCTCTCTGTTCGATGCCATCGTGCAGCAGAACCTTGCCGTACTGACCCGTGGCAACACCCTGTTGCCAACAGTACTGCTGCTGGGAGGACCCAATACCTTCATCAAGGGGCTGGCAGATGCCTGGCGTCACAACCTTGGCCGGTTGTGGGAGGAGCGCGGCATCCCGCTGCCCGCCGGGGCGCCGGTTGAGCAGTTGGTGGTGGTGCCGGAGGATGCCCACTTTTTTGCCGCCACCGGCGCGATCGAGTTTGCCCGCCAGCACTCGGCCGCACCGCAGAGCTACCCTGGCACCGGGCCACTGCAGGACTACCTGGACAGCAGCAGTGCCGGAAACCTGAAAAAACGCGCCTCCAGGCAGGGCCTGGTTAACGGTGACGGGGAACTGCGGGCGTTTCTGAATCACTACCGGCCCGAGCCGTTCCGGCCCGCAACCTTCCAGCCCGGTGAAAGGGTGGCGGCCTTCCTCGGCATCGACTCCGGATCAACCTCCACCAAGGCGGTGTTGCTCTCCCCGGCGCAAGAGGTGCTGGCCACCGCCTACGGCCTGTCGAAGGGCAACCCCATCGAGGATACCCAAAGCCGGGTGGACGAACTTCGCCGCTACGTGGAGCGGCAGGAGGCGCAGTTGGAAATCCTGGGCGTGGGAACCACCGGCTACGCCAAGGATATCCTGCGCGAACTGCTGTGTTGCGACACGGCGGTGGTGGAGACGGTCGCCCACACCCAGAGTGCGCTGCATTTCTACGGCGACGTGGATGTGATCTGTGACGTGGGCGGGCAGGATATCAAACTGATCTTCCTCAACGATGGCACGGTCAAGGAGTTCAAGCTCAATACCCAGTGTTCCGCCGGCAACGGTTATTTTCTGCAGAGCAGCTGCAAGAGTTTTGGCGTCGATATCAACGACTTTGCCGGCGAAGCGTTCAGGGCCCGCTCCTATCCCGAGTTCAGCTACGGCTGCGCGGTGTTCCTGCAGGCCGAGATCGTCGATTTCCAGCGTCAGGGATGGGAGCCTCACGAGATCCTGGCGGGGCTGGCTGCGGTACTGCCAAAAAACATCTGGCACTATGTGGCCAAGCTGCCCAACCTGCCCCGGCTCGGCCGTCACTTCGTGCTGCAGGGTGGCACCCAGCGCAACCTCGCCGCTGTGCAGGCGCAAGTGGCGTTTATCCGCGAACGTTTCAGCCAGCAGAGCGATGTCGAACCCCGGATCTCGGTGCACCGCTTTACCGGCGAGTCGGGTGCTATCGGCGCGGCACTGGAGGCAATCCGCATTTATCAGCCCGGCCGGGCAACACCGTTCATCGGCCTGGATGCCCTCGCCAGCTTGACCTACCAGACAAAACGGGACGAATCCACCCGCTGCGACTTCTGCAAGAGCAAATGTTTGCGTACCTTTGTCGATATCGAGCTGACCTTTAAGCCGGCGCAAAAGAGCGGGTTGTCGGTGGTGCCGGTCACCCCCGCCAGCAAACGTTTTATCAACGCCCCCTGTGATCGCGGACAGGTGGAGGAACTGGGTGCGGTGCGGGAGATCAATCTGCAGCGCAACCGGCTGAAAAAAGCCAATCCCAACCTCTCCGATTTTGCCGCGCGGCGCGCTTGGCAGAACTTCAAACCCAAGCCTGCCGCCAGCAACGGTATTCTCCTGTTCAGCCGCCGAAAGGATCGCAGCCAGCTGCGTATCGGCCTGCCGCGGGTGCTGAATCTTTACTCGCTAGCCCCGTTTTTCACGGCCTATTTGACCAGTCTGGGGATTCCGTTCAAAAACCTGGTATTCAGCGACTACACCTCCGATGAGCTGTACAAGGAGGGTTCCAGGCGGGGTGCCATCGATCCCTGCTTTCCCAGTAAGGTGGCCATTGCTCACCTGCATAATCTGATGCACAGTCAGCACCGGCGCGGGCCACTGGACTGGATTCTGTTTCCCAAAATAGCCAGTCTGCCTTCGCCTCTGAATCATACGCTGGCCGCTGCCGCCTGCCCGACGGCTACCGCCACGCCGGAGTCGGTGCGCGCCGCCTTCTGCAAGGAGGGAGATCTGTTCACCCAGCAGAATATCCGTTATGTCAGTCCATTCCTCTCCTTTGCCGAACCCCGGCTGCTGGCGCGCCAGATGTGGCAGACCTTCGCGTCACTGTTGCATCTGAGCCGGGGTGAAAACCGGCGTGCCTGCGCAGCCGGTTGGCTGGCGCTGGAACAGTTCGACGCCCAGTTGCGGGACAAGGGAAGGGAAATTCTGCAGCGGCTGGAGCAGGAGCGGCGGCTCGGCATCGTGCTGCTTGGCCGCCCCTATCACAATGATCCCGGCATCAATCACGGGATTCTGGAGGAGCTGCAGCGGTTGGGTTACCCGATCCTCACCATCGACAGCCTGCCGTTGGATGACGATATTCTGGGCGCTTTGTTTGCAGACGACATCCGCGGCGGGCAGATTCGTGATGGACGTGATATCGGCGATGTGTGGCGTAACTCATACAGCGAGAACAGCAACCGCAAGATCTGGGCGGCCAAATATGTTGCCCGTCATCCGCTGCTGATCGGCATGGAGCTGTCCAGCTTCAAATGCGGCCATGACGCACCGCTCTATAACCTGATCGAGCAGATTATCGAACAGAGTGGTACGCCCTTTTTCGCTTTCAAGGATATCGACGAAAACCGCCCTGCCGGATCGATCAAGATCCGGATTGAGACCATCGACTATTTCTTGAAGCGTTATCGGGAAAAACTACCGCAGATGGCAACCGGGCAAGGCGAAGCCACCACTATGGGGATAGCTTGACGGGAAACCAGACACCGTCATATTCGATCATGTCCTTTTCGGAGGCCCGGCCGCCGGTAAACAGCCGGTCATAGTCATCCTGGGAAATGCGTTGTTTCTGGCCGTCACCGTTTCGATAACCCCAGACCCCTTCGATACACATCCTGAACAGCGTATCGACGATATCATCGAACCGGATATTGTATTCACGAGCCAGTCGCTGGAAATCTGCCACGGTCATCTCCACTCCCCGCTCGGCAAACTCTTCGGTTAACAGTGCTTCCAGCGCCACATCCCACTTTGGTTTCAGGGTTTCACCGTTTCTGATCTCTGTTACCATGGATATCTCCACTATTCATGCTTGACGGTAGCGGACGAAAAGCGGGCCGCCGGTTGTTGCCGGGTCAACAATACCCCGTATGCAGTGGCCTGAAAGCCTGTAATGGTAGAAGGACGGGCTGGGTTCACAGGTTTGGTGGCGCCTCCGGGTGATGGCGGGAGTTGCCGTTCTGGAGCAGTTTTGCCAGTTTTTCCCCGGGTTCATCGGTTTTCATCAAGGTTTCTCCAATCAGAAAGGCATGTACACCGTTATCACGCATCAATGCAACATCGCCGGCAGCGTGGATAGCGCTTTCAGTTACGGCAATGCGTGACGGGGGAATCAGCGGCAGCAGCTCCAGCGTTGTTTGCAGCGATGTTTCAAAATTGCGCAGATTGCGATTGTTGATTCCCAGCAGCGTGGTGTCGAGCGCCAGGGCGCGCTCCAGCTCCTCCCGGCTGTGTACTTCAACCAGGACATCCATTTGCAGTTGGTGGGCCAGTGCCGAAAACTCTGCCAGCTGGGCATCGCTCAGTACGGCAACGATGAGGAGAATGCAGTCGGCTCCCAGGGCGCGTGACTCATGGATCTGGTAAGGGTCGATGATGAAATCCTTGCGCAGTACCGGCAGGGAGCAGGCGGAACGAGCCTGCTGCAGATAGTCGTCTGATCCCTGAAAAAAGTCCTGATCGGTGAGCACCGAGAGGCAGGTTGCACCGCCTTTTTCAAAACTGCGCGCAATTTCCGCCGGGTGAAAGTTTTCCCGGATTATTCCCTTGCTGGGGGATGCTCTTTTGATCTCGGCAATAACCGCCGCTTCACCCCTGTCGATACGTTGTTGAATGGCTTTTAGAAAGCGGCGGGGGGCGGGAGCCGTTTCACTACGCCGGATGATCGCTTGCAGATCGGTCGCCGCACGGCGCTCGCTGACCTCTTCTGCCTTGCGGCGCAGGATTCGCAGCAGGATGTCCGGTGGTCTGTCCATCAGAGGCTGTTGCTGAACAGGACCAGTTGTTCAAGCCGTTTGCGGGCAGCGCCGCGCGCAAGAACCTCCCTGGCCTTGTCCACCCCTTGCTGCAGGGTTCCGGTAATACCCGCGGCGTAGATGGCTGCTCCCGCATTGAGAAGAACGGTGTCACGGGCTGGCCCGGCTTTATCGTCCAGTACCTGGCGCATCATGTCCAGGCTGCGCCCCGGGCGGTCGACTGTCAAGGTGTCCAATCCGGCGCGCTGCATGCCAAACTGTTCGGGCGTTATTTCGATATGCCGCAGGGCGCCCTGTTTCAGTTCAACCATGTGGGTCGGGCCGGAGATGGTGATTTCGTCCAGCCCGTCCTCGGCATGCACCACCAGTACGTGATGGCTGCCCAGCCGTTCCAGCACTTTTGCCAGCGGTTCCAGCCACCGCGCGTCGTACACGCCCAGTAACTGGTTTTGTGCTCCCGCCGGATTGGTTAGTGGCCCCAGTACGTTGAACAGGGTACGGATTCCCATTTCACGGCGTGGGCCTATAACATGCTTCATTGCGCTGTGGTGTTTCGGGGCGAACATGAAACCCACGCCGACCTTTTCTATGCACTGGGCCACCTGTTGCGGTGTCAGATCCAGGTTGACCCCGGCAGCTTCCAGTACGTCAGCGCTCCCCGATTTGCTGGAGATTGAGCGGTTGCCATGCTTGGCGACATGAGCGCCCGCCGCGGCCACCACAAATGCGCTGGTGGTGGATATATTGAAGGTGGAGGCTCCGTCGCCACCGGTACCGCAGGTATCGATCAGATGGGGAACATCGACCACGACCGGAGTCACCAGCTCGCGCATCACCGATGCGGCGGCGCTGATCTCTTCCACTGTTTCACCCTTCATGCGCAGCCCGGTGAGAAATGCCCCAATCTGCGCATCACTGGCTTTGCCCTGCATCAGCAGCCGCATTACTTCAGCCATCTCGTCGTCACTGAGATTGCGGTGCTCGGTTATTGCTCGTATTGCCGATTGCATCTCCATGATCTGTGACCTGTTATGTTGGAATCGATAAAACGGATTCTCCGGCTGTATCGAGCCGGGATCAAGTTGCCCCCGGGTTGTCTGGCCGAATACCGATGTGCTGGTCGGGGTGAGAGGATTTGAACCTCCGGCCCCTGCCTCCCGAAGACAGTGCTCTACCAGGCTGAGCTACACCCCGTGCTGTTCATCATCAGTAGGTCCGGTTTATCGAGAAATCCGCCAGGGTGATCAGCGCTTGTTTGTAGGGGGAGTCGGGAACCCCTTCCAGCGATGTCATGGCCATGCCGGCCTCTTTCCGGGCGGTTTCGGCAGTGTACGCGATGGCGTTCGTGGTTTCAATCACCTCCCTGATCTGATCGATATCCTCCAGACTGCCACACTCTATCGCGCGGCGCACGATGGATGCCTGTTCCGCCGTGCCATGGCGCATGGCATAGATGAGGGGCAGGGTCGGTTTTCCCTCCGCCAGGTCATCGCCGGCGTTCTTGCCAATTTCGCGGGCAGGGGCGCTGTAATCCAGCATGTCATCCACCAGTTGGAATGCGGTGCCCAGATGCATTCCGTATTTTAGCATGGCCTGTTCCTGCCGGCTGCTGCTTTTACTGATCACCGCCCCCAGTTGGGACGCCGCTTCGAACAGCTTGGCGGTCTTGTAGTGAATGACCGTGATATAGCGCTCTTCAGTGGTGTCTGCATCGTTGCAGTTGAGCAGCTGCAGCACCTCCCCTTCAGCGATGGTATTGGTGGTTCCGGCGAGAATCTCCATCACACGCATGTCGCCCACGTCGACCATCATTTGGAAAGAGCGGGAGTAGAGAAAGTCACCGACCAGCACGCTGGCCTCGTTACCCCATAGCGTATTGGCCGTCTCCTTCCCCCGCCGCAGCTCGGAGTTGTCGACCACATCATCATGAAGCAGGGTGGCGGTATGGATGAATTCGATGATGGCCGCCAGTTCGATATGATGCTCGCCATCATAACCAAGGGCGCGGGCGGAGAGCAGCACCAGCACCGGCCGCAGCCGCTTGCCACCACTGTTGATTATGTGGTGGCTGATCTGGTTGATTAATACCACATCCGAATAGAGCCGCTGTTTAATGGTATTATTCACAGCATCCATATCGGATTTTATCAGTTCATAAACGTCGTCGATTTCCATGTAAACCTTGTTGGAATGGTGTCAACGGGTAAGTTTGAGCATCCTATGGGGGTGGTTGATGGCTGTCAAGCAGAACGACTTTGGAGCAATTGGCATGAATCCAGTTTACCGCAAGGCCAGTTACGCACTTGGCGCTCATCGGCTGCACCAGCTTCCTCCAGACGAGGGGGTCGAGGTGGCATTTGCCGGCCGCTCCAACGCGGGCAAATCAAGTGCGCTGAATACCATAACCGGTATCAGCTCTCTGGCCCGGATCAGCAAGATGCCGGGGCGTACACAGCAGATAAATTTTTTCCGGCTGGACGAGAACCGCTATCTGGTCGATCTGCCCGGTTACGGTTATGCCAAGGTCCCGGAGCGTGTCAAACTGCATTGGCAGCATACGCTGGAGCGTTATTTGCAGACACGTCTCTCGCTGCGTGGATTGGTTCTGGTCATGGATATCCGCCATCCGTTGAAGGAGTTTGATCGGCAGATGTTGCTGTGGTGCAGGCAGGTCGGCATGCCGGTCCACATTCTGCTCTCCAAGGCCGACAAACTGAAGCGGGGCGCCGCCCAGCGCAGTTTGCAGACGGTGGAGAATCACCTGCGCTCTATTCAGATGGAGCAGGTGGAGGCGCAGCTTTTTTCGTCACTGAAACGGCAGGGTATCGAACAGGCGCAGGCTCGGCTGGATATCTGGTTTGGCTGAACATGGTCTAAAAGGTTGTCTTGCCGTAACTATTCAGCTCACCCCTGAAATCCGCCATTTCTGCGTTGAAAAATGGTCATTTACACGCGTAAACTCCCATTTTTCGCCTTGAACTGACGAATTTCAGGGGCAATCTGAGCAGTTACCGGCTTATTTCATACTATGCTGAATAGTTACGTCTTGCCTTATTGACCCGGGACACTGGCGCCACCACTTTCGAGTTGTATGCTGCACCGCTCTCCCCGATCACCCTCAATGGCAGCTTCCTTGCAGCGGAGCCGGAAACGAAGCTCCCCATCCCGATCGGTTCGTAGCAGCCGCGCGCCGGCAGATTTCAGCCGTTTGACAACGTCTGCACCTGGATACCCCCGAATATTGTCTCTGTTTACCGAGATGACGGCTATTTCAGGTTTGACTACTGCCAGAAAGGGTTCGCTGGTCGCATCGGCTGCGCCGTGGTGTCCCGCCACCAGCAGATCCACAGCACCGGGAAGTTTGCCTCGGGCCAGCAGCTCTTTTTCCGCAGCGCTGCCGGCATCACCCATGAACAGCAGTTTCAGTTCCTGGTAGCGCAACAGCAGCACCAGAGAATGATGATTGAGATTGGCGCCGGAGAACGATTCGGGCCATAGCGCCTCCAGCGTCAATCTTTTCCAGCGGATCGTATCCCCGGCGAGAAATTTTCTCCGATGCCGATCCGCCATTACTGCCTGGTTCACCCAGCGCACCAGATCGGGGCGGACATGGGAAGAAAGTGGGTGGCCTGTATACAACAGCGGGGTATCAGGGAACTGCTCCCGGAGACGAAAGTAGCCACCCGCATGATCAGGATGGAGGTGGGTGAGAATCAGGTAGTCCAACTGTTCCACTCCGAGGGCGGAAAGCCGATGCAACAGATGCCGGGACATGCCGGGGTGGCCCGTATCGACAAGAATTCCGTGACGGCCATCCTGCAGCAGCAGTGCCTGGCCTTCTCCTACATCCAGCACCACCAGCAACGGCGAGGATGAGGCCGTTGCCTCCATGGTGATGGAGAGCAGCAGCGACAGGAGAAGCGGTTTCATCGTTTGCCGCCAAGCCGGGCAGCCACAACGCCACCCACTGCGGCAACCGCATTGACGGCCACGTCACGCCAGTCTCCTACCCGGTCGGGTAGCGCCCACTGCCACAACTCGTCCAGTCCGGCGCCGAGCAGGGCCACGGCCACTGCAACCGGAAAGGAGAACAGCAGCATGGAGAAGAAGCCAAAACTGCCAAACAACAGGAAATGAGTCCGCTCTTCCACCACCGGCAGCGCGAAGGGAAGCAGCAGGAACAGCGGAATCATCCAGCCGGCGAAAAGCAGCGCGGTCCGATAGCTGCCCCCCTGTCTGTGGATCCAGACAGCACAGGCGGCGAGCGCCAGCAGTGAGGTCAGGAACAGCAGCAGCGCCATCCCCGCCGCCGGCAGCAGTGGGCGGAGCGAATCGAGCAGGGGACGCCCGCCCGCTGATAGCAGGGGAATCGCTACCAGCAGAAACAGCCAGATCCAGAGAACCGCTTTTTTTCCTCCGTTGCTTGCCATGGTGCTCTTCCGGCAAATAGTCAACTCAAATAGTAACTATTCAGCTCACCCCTGAAATCCGCCATTTCTGCGTTGAAAAATGGTCATTTACACGCGTAAATTCTCATTTTTCGCCTAGAACTGACGGATTTCAGGGGCAATCTGAACAGTTACCGGCTTGTTTCATACATACTATGCTGAATCGTTACCTCAAATATTACTATCGATTGTCTCGGACTGCGTT
>WFVH01000023.1 GCA_015491735.1 Gammaproteobacteria bacterium | reverse complement strand
GTACGCGAGCTGGGTTTAGAACGTCGTGAGACAGTTCGGTCCCTATCTGCCGTGGGCGTTTGAGACTTGAGAGGATCTGCTCCTAGTACGAGAGGACCGGAGTGGACGTACCTCTGGTGTTCCGGTTGTCATGCCAATGGCACTGCCGGGTAGCTATGTACGGAAGGGATAACCGCTGAAAGCATCTAAGCGGGAAGCCCACCTCAAGATGAGGTCTCACTGGACTTTAAGTCCCTGAAGGGTCGTTGCAGACTACAACGTTGATAGGCTGGGTGTGGAAGCGCAGTAATGTGTGAAGCTAACCAGTACTAATTGCCCGTGAGGCTTGACCATATAACACCCAAGCGGTTTGGGTGGAGTGCACATATCCAAGACACTTTTGATTTCCTGAATTTGTGGCATGCAGTATGAGCGTGCAATTTTAGCCGGTTTGCTTGGCGGCCATAGCGTGTTGGACCCACCCGATCCCATCCCGAACTCGGAAGTGAAACGACATAGCGCCGATGATAGTGTGGGGTTTCCCCATGTGAAAGTAGGTCACCGCCAGGCTTTGAATGTAAAAACCCCGCAAACTCTTGGTTGGCGGGGTTTTTTTGTGTTCAAATATCGGGAAAATATAGCTTCCAGGGGGATCTTCAATAAAACAAACCAAACAGGAGGAAGCTAACTGTGGATAAACTTGCTTTTTTTAGACGTTTCGATTTTCCATTTTATCAAGCTGCTGTTTTAGGGGGATTGCTGCTGGTTTTCGCGTTGCCCCTACACGCGGAGGTTGTCAATATCAACAGGGCCGATGCTGCTACGTTACAGCACTACCTAAAGGGCGTCGGGGAGGTAAAGGCCAAAGCGATAGTTGCTTATCGTGATAGAAAAGGGAGTTTTAACTCGCCCGAAGAGCTGACATATGTACCCGGCATCGGTCCAGCGACCGTCGAGAAAAACCGTAAAAACATTTCCGTCAAGAGGGGAGTCACCCGCTTGAGTATCGGGAAATCCAAGGCTGGCAAGATGAATACGAGTAGCAGCCGCAGATCAAACGAAAGCAACAGCGGATAGATGTACTACAAGGAGTGTGAAGCCGTCGTCACTGACGGGGGCAGATGTCTCCCGGTACCCGAAGCTGCACGGGTGGCCCGGATCCGGGCGTGTTCGGATTGATAATCACCCGGATCTGCTTTATGCCCTTTTCCCCTGGAAAATAGGCAGCATCTATCGCTCAGTATAATCGGGCTACCTCCGCGGTGTTTTTTGTATGCTAGAGCGGAGGTGGGTCCGAGTTAATGCATTTGTTAGATTTTTTATTGGCACGAATATTCGTACATACACGCTTGCCCACCTTTGGTAGCGAATTCATGAAGTGGGGAATCAAAATCGCCTAAATGCCTAAATCCAATACCCTCATAGAAACTACTTGCGCCAAGCTTGTTAGTCTCTACGATAATAGAGCCGACGCCGGATTTGATGCACTGCTCTTTGAAGCCTGCCCAGAGCTTTGTTCCATACCCTTTGCCCTGGTGTTCGTTACTCACGACAAATAGCACTATCTCCTGCCTTTATCAACAACATCAACTCTATTCTCCTCGTGAACCTTAAGCGCATTTATCAGGTCATTTTTATCGGGCTTGTCGCTCTTAATGAATATCAACTTCCACAGTACGCCTAACCCAAACAAAATAATCCTTCCAGGCTTTCTTGAATGTTCGTTCAGCCCGAAAATAAACCCGACCACCTCTCCATCCACCTCAACTACCATTCTGTAGTTGCTGCCCAGGACAGACCCTTTTGTATAGATGCATTTGGCTAGCTCAGATAGCACCTTTGGTGAAAATATTTTATCGAATCCCCACGCTTGGTTAACTAGCTCCTCACACTGATCGTAGTCACGATCTCTATATCCTCTAAATATCTCTTCCACTTTTGCATCCAGATAGAAACGATAAAACCTGACAAAAATCTAACGTTGTGCTGATGGGCCTGTCGTTGTCTGGGAGTAACTACTCAGCTCACCTCTGAAATCCCCCATTTCCGCGTTGAAGAATGGTCATTTACACGCATAAACTCACATCTTTCGCCTTGAGCCGACGAATTTCAGAGGCAATCTGAACAGTTACCGGCTTGTTCCATACCATGCTGAATAGTTACGTTCGGGATAGAAAATTCCGCAAGAGATCATGTCCCTGCCGGGTAAGAATTGACTCGGGGTGGAATTGAACGCCTTCGATGGGATAGCTGCGATGTTGAACCCCCATTATTTCATCTATCTCTCCAGAGTCCTGCTCAGTCCAGGCCGTAATTTCCAAGCAGTCGGGCAGGCTCTCCTTGGCGATAATCAGTGAATGATAGCGGGTGGCTTCAAAAGGGTTTTCCAACCCCTTGAATACACCTGTATCCCGATGATAGACAGGAGATGTTTTTCCATGCATGGCTGTTCGAGCATGGATGACCTGGCCGCCAAACGCCTGTCCGATGCTTTGGTGTCCCAGGCAGACACCCAGAATAGGTATTTTCCCAGCGAAGTATGTAATGCTTTCCAGAGAGATTCCCGCTTCGTTGGGAGTACAGGGGCCAGGAGATATGACCAGGTGTGTTGGCTGTAAAGCCTCGATTTCGGCAACACTGATTTGATCGTTACGGAATATCTGAACATCGGCTCCCAGCTCACCAAAATATTGCACCAGGTTATAGGTGAAAGAGTCGTAGTTGTCGATCATTAGAAGCACGTTGTTGACCTCCTGCTGTATGGATCATTCTGTAACCTGTGGCAATCGTCGCGCTTGACAACTGTCAGCCTTTCAAACTGTTCCATGTCGTTCCCAGTTGCCGTGTGCACATCCGTCGTTGCTGCGAGCAGTGGGAGTGGGATGGCATATTTCGACGTTCCGGCGCCAGGAGTGGAAGCGACCGTTTCCCGCAAGCTGCTCCTCGATACGCTTCACCGCTCTATCCTGACTGCGGCTGACATCGGCGGTTGCCGGGGCATTCCGGGCAGTTGCTCCCAAACAGCACAACCCGCTGAGCAGTTGTGTTGATTTTAACATGGAACCGCCAGTGGTCGCCGTATCTGGCGAGGTGGAGGTTGGCAAGAGTGCGTGAGGTGCCACATCTCACAAGATCGTGACACGATGTGCTCAAGGGTTGTCCTCCTTTCGTCGATAAACCAATAAAACCTGTGAAGAAACAAAACCTCGCACCCTTATGCCGCCGAGATCCAGAGTCACTAGCGCCCCCAAACCACCCCGGGAACAGAAGGGGGCGGTGCTGATTGTGAGCTTGTTGTTTGTTCTCATCCTGGCGTTGATTGGGATGTCGGCCTCGCAAACCGCTTCGCTGGAGTTGAGAATGTCAGCGAACAGCCGGGACGGGGGACTGGCATTTCAGGCAGCCGAAGCCGCGTTGGTTGATGCAGAGAGCTATCTGAGCGCAGAGGCGACGCTGCCCCCTTTTGATGGAAGTAGCGTTGGCCTGTTCAGGGCGGGGGAAGCGGGAGAGGTTCCGGTTTGGTTGACAGTAAACTGGCAGCCATCAGATAGCCAAACCTATTCCGGGGTGCTGGAAGGTGTAGGAGAGCAGCCTCGTTACATTATCGAACAGCTTCCTCCAATGCCGATGCCGGGCGGGTCACTTCAGTCCAACGTGCCATTGACCGAAACCGGCTGGTATCGAATTACCGCCCGGGGCGTAGGCACCAGCAAGTCAGCCTCCGTTTCGTTGCAAAGCATATACAAACGGTAAGATCTGACGATGAGGTCTGATGACATGAAGAACAGCAAGCACTCAGTCTTTTTCTCCATGGCGGCCGGCTTGTTTCTATTGGTGAATTTGCAAAGCTCTCAAGCGGCAATTTCCAATATTCCTCTGTTTATTAGCAGTGATGTCGATCCCAATGTGTTGCTGAATATGTCGGTAGAGTCCCCGATGGGCGGTGCCGCCTACAATGATCAGGCCGAGAGCGAAGCGGACGGTTTTGGTAACCGGTGTGACGGGCGGAACGGAAAAAATGAAGGTGTTTGTTATTTCAGGGAAAGAGAGTATCTGGGTTATTTTGATCCCGATCGCTGTTATACATACAACTGGGGTAAATTCTTGCCAAGCGGCCCTACTATCAATAGCTATCATGAATGCGCCGGTAAATTCAGCGGCAACTTTTTGAATTGGGCCATGATGACAGCGATAGACAGCTTTATCTGGACGATGACCGGTGGCAACCGGACTAAAGACACCTCCTCAAAGACAATCATCAAAATGGCCAGGCGGGCGAACTGGTGGTTTCATGACAAACTGATCGATGCCGGTGTCAACGTGCATCCATCGGCGGTTACGCCCTGGAGTGAGAACGTTATCCGGGTTGTCAACAAGCCGGATGCCACGGGTGATCCCTTCACCGTTCGCTTTGAGCGGGAAGATGGCTCTCTCATTGAGCAGTTCAATGCAAAAATCAAGGTATGTGTCGCTGGAAAACTGGAGGCAAATTGTGTCCCTTACACTAAAAGTGACGGAACGATCTACTACAAACCAGAGGGGCTAATACAGCAAAATGCAGAAAAAATGCGTTTTGCGGTAACGGGTTACTCATTGGACAATGCCAAGGAGCGTGATGGGGGCGTCTTGCGGGCCAATATGAAATATGTTGCACCACTGATGCCGGATGGTTCCGGTGGCAGGGTGGACAATCCGAACAAGGAGTTTGGCAGCGATGGCATTCTCATTGACGACCCGGATGGCCTGGCAGGTGGTGGCGGGGTCGATTACAGTGGTGTTATCAATTATATCAATCGATTCAGCGAATATGGATACAAAAGCTATGACCCGGTAGGTGAGCTGTATTATGAATCGTTGCGCTATCTTAAAAACCTGGGCAGAACGCCGGAGTACGGTGATGGGTTGACTGATGCGCAAAAAGGGGGGTTTCCGGTCATTACGGCCTGGAGTGATCCCGTCCAATACTCCTGCCAGAAGAACTTTATTGTCGGCATCAATGATGCCTATCCCTGGTTGGACAAGAAACTTCCTGGTACCTATTTTACCTCATCGACCTATAAGGGCGTGGCGTTGGCGAGCGGCGATTTTGGTGAGCCTTCCAATGCCGATCCCGATATCAATGTAACCGCGTTAACCAATACAGTCGGTGATTTGGAGGGTTTGAGTGGAACATCGATGCGCATGCGGTGTACGAGTGATCCGGCCGATGATTGTAAAGATGATGACGGGAAACCGTGGAACCGCGAGGCTTGGAAAAATGTGCCGGCGCTTGGCGAGGCCTATGGTCCCTGGAACGGTGGGGGCAACAAGCAGAACACCTATTATGTGGCCGGGCTGGCTTACTACGCCAATACGGAAGATATCCGGCCTGACCTTGAGGGAAAACAGTCTATTACCACCTACATGATCGATACACAGGAGTACTCTTCTGACCCACTGGTGGGAAACTTCAATATGCTCTGGCTGGCGGGAAAATATGGCGGTTTCGAAGATATAAATGATAACAATCAACCGGATCTCGCCGAGGAGTGGGACAAGGATGGTGACGGCGAGCCTGACAACTATGTTCTGGCCAGCCAGCCGGCCAAACTGGTAGCCGGACTGAAACGCTCCTTTGGTGACATCTACCGCCGACTGTCATCTATCGCTTCGGTGGCGGCCAACTCCACCGAGTTGAATACCGGTTCCCGGATCTATCAGGCGCGTTTCAACGGTGGCAACTGGCATGGCGATGTGGTGGCCTACAAGGTTGAGGCCAACGGTAACGTAGGAGAACAGTTGTGGAAGGCAACGGATAACCTGCGAGCACCTGCCAGCCGGAAGATATTCACCTGGGATCCGGACGGGACCGCCGCAAGCAAAGGTATCCTGTTTGAGTGGGACAGTTTGAGTACAAGCCAGCAGAGTGCTCTGAATCTCGCCGGTGACGGGATTGATGACGGGCTTGGCGCGGCGCGGTTGCTTTATCTGCGTGGCGAGCAAAACAACGAGCGTCAGAACGGTGGACAGTTCCGGAACCGGGAGCACTGGCTGGGGGATATCGTTCACTCCAATCCCCGTTTTGTTGGCAACGATGATTTTGGCTATGCCTTGCAGGGAACTGGCAGCGCACTGGCGGCCGAGGGAGGCGCCTATGCTGCCTATCGAGCGGCTGCCTCCTATCAGGAACGGCCGCAGATGCTCTATGTGGGCGCCAATGACGGCATGTTGCATGCTTTCGATGCAGAAACGGGGGAGGAGTTGTTTGCTTATGTTCCCAATGCGGTTATTCCTCGTCTCAGCGATCTAACCTCCCCTTCTTATACTCATCGCTACTACGTAGATGGGTCGCCCTGGAGCGCGGATGCCTGGCTGAATGGTCAATGGAAAACGATTCTTGTCAGCTCTCTTGGCGGTGGTGGCAAGGCGGTTTTTGCCCTGGATATCACCGATCCAGCAAATTTCGACAGTGAAGATGTGCTTTGGGAGTTCACCGACGAAGAGCTTGGTTTTACCATTGGTCAGGCCACCATAGCGAGAATGGCCAATGGTGAATGGGCGGCAATTTTTGGTAATGGCTACGAAAGCAACAGCAATCGGGCGCAACTTTTTATTGTCAATCTGGAAGATGGTACGCTGATTCGGCGTATCGATACCGGTACGGGTGGTAGCGGTTCTCCAAACGGACTCTCCTCACCGATCCCGGTGGATGTCAACGGTGATGCCATAGCCGACTTCATATATGCCGGTGATTTGCTGGGTAACCTTTGGAAGTTTGATGTTACCGACAACGCGGAAAGCAACTGGGAGGTTGCCTACGGCTCCGCTGCGACACCGCAGCCGCTGACCCGGGTTGTTGATGACAGCGGTAATCCGCAGCCGATCACAGCCAAGCCGGAGGTCGGACGCCACCCCTACGGGGGGGTAATGGTCTACTTTGGTACCGGCAAATATTTTGAAACTGGCGACAATCTGGTCGGTTTCAACCCGCCACTGCAGCGTTTTTATGCTATTCGTGACAATGGCGAACCTGTCGATGCCGGTAGTGACCTGCAGGAGCAGACCATTCTGGCGGAGACAATCGAATTTGGCGTGAAATTGCGTATTACTTCCGAGAACCCGGTCGACTGGACGACTCAAAAAGGGTGGTATTTGAACCTGCTCCACCCCGTTCTCGGAAAGCAGGGTGAACGGGTTGTTAGCCCGGCGATTTTACGGTATGGAAGGGTTATTTTCACCACACTCGTCCCCGTATCAGACCCGTGCAAGTTTGGTGGTGATAGCTGGTTGATGGAGCTGGATGCGATAACCGGCGCCCGCTTGGTGAAAACGCCTTTCGATCTCAATCGGGATGACCGCTTCGATCAGGGAGACAACGTCAATATCGGTGATCTGGATCTGGATGGAAATGACGATGTGGTGACGGTCAGCGGCAAGCAGTCCATTGAGGGAGGTATCAGCACCAGTCCGGCCATCTTCGATGCCGGAAATGGAAAAGAGGTAAAAATATCGAGCAAATCCAATGCCGGTTTCGACGTGACAGTGGAGTCCAGCGGAAATCCATCCGGGCGCAAATCATGGCGGCTGCTGAATTGATGATATCGGGGCGGCCTGCTGCAGTCCACGCCGGTTTTACCCTGGTTGAAGTCATGGTTGCGCTGGTTATTTTTACCGTCAGCCTGTTGGGTCTTGCCGGACTCCAGGCCTCCTCCTTGCGCAATACACAGCTTGCCTATGTCAACACGGTTGCTACCCAGTTGGCATACGATATGGGGGAACGCATCCGCGCCAACCGGGAGGGCGCCGAAGCGGGGAACTACAATATCGACAATATCAACAACCCGGTTTCTGCTCCTTCGGCAGACTGTTATGCCAGCTCCTGCAGCGCAGCCGAAATTGCTCTGACGGATGCTTACGAATGGCTCAGTGCGATAGTCGCAGAGCTGCCATCCGGCAAGGGACAGGTCGTCGAAAATGCAGGGGTGTATACCATTACCATCATGTGGGATCAGGAGCGCAAAGGTGCCACCGGCACCGACTGTGGGGGAGGTTCGGAAGATTTGGTCTGCTTGCAGATTCAGGTGCGGATATGAGAGACCGCCGCAGCCCCCCATCGCAATGCCAGACAGGTTTTACCTTGGTTGAGTTGATGGTGGCCCTACTTGTAGGGCTTATCGTCATTGCTGGAATTGGCCAGGTCTTCGTCCATAGCAAACGTGCTTCAGCAGTACAGGACGAACTGGCCAGATTGCAGGAGAACGGCCGTTACGCACTCTCCCTGTTACAAGAAGAGATATTGAATGCTGGCTATCTCGGCTGCGGACAGGCCGTGAGTCTCGGGGACAGTATCAACAGTGCGGGAACCTATATCGACAACTTCAGCCTGCCCCTGAGTGGCTATGAAGCCGTGGGAAATGGTTGGGCGCCGGTTTTGCCAACAGAGCTTGGCAATGCCGGTGGTGGCATTGAACCGGGAACCGATGTGATTACTATCCGTTACGCAGAAGGGACTGGCTTGAAAATGACACAGCCTAAAGAGGCGTATCTTTTTCAGGTGGCAAACAGCACGGCCGGGAGCACGAGTTGTTCGGATGGTGCAAACGGTTATAGTGGGTTATGTCCGAATGATTTGATTATTGTTTCAGACTGCACCAAGGGCAGAACCGCCCGTGTGGAAAGTATGAATTTGATTGACGGGGTTTTGTCCATCAATCACTCCAATCCAGCGTGGGGTCAACCGGGGGATCCCGATCCAAATAACCACTTTAGTCCGGCGTACAGTTATCTGTTCAAGGCGAAGACCATCTCTTACTATATTCGTGTCCGGGATCCCGCCACAGGGGTTCCGTCACTGTACCGCAAGATTGGAAACGGGGTTGCCCAGGAGCTGGTGGAGGGGGTGGAGAACATGCAGGTTTTGTATGGAGAGGATAGTAATGGCGACAAGATTCCCAACCGGTTTCTTCCCGCAAGCAATATTACCGATTTCGGGCGGGTCGTCAGCATTCGTGTTGCGTTACTGTTGCGTACGATAAGGGAACGGGCAAACCGGCCCGCAGGGGAAAAAACATTTCAGTTGTTGAATGTGGCCGTTGATACCCCGGACGATCGCCATATCAGAAAGGTGTTCACCACAACGATACAGCTTCGCAATCATTAATCTGTATTGGCCCGGCAACAATCAATATATATCGCATTCAGCCGCCGTGTACCGGTCCGCTGCAAGAGGGCAAAACGCCGCTGGAGCCACCTTTCAACACGTTTTGCCAACGCAGCCAGCAGACCGGTACACGGCGGCATTTTGAGAACATCAGGCGTCTTTCTTGCTCAAAGGCAGATTGGCGCTGCTCCAGGCCATGATTCCGCCTTGCATGTTATATACTGCCTCGAAACCATGCTTGCGCAATATCTTACACGCTCTGCTTGAGCGGCTGCCGGATTGGCAGACAACGACAACGGGATTGCCCCGGTATTTTTCCAGCTTGTTTATCTGTTGCTCCAGTTTGGCAAGCGGGATGGTTAGGGCGTCCAGTATCTTTCCTTTCTTGATTTCGGCGGGTTCTCTGACATCCAGTACGATGGCCTGCTCACGGTTGATCATCCTGATCGTTTCCTGGGGGGTTATCGATTTTCCCCCTGCTTTGCTGCTAACAGTCTGATAAACCAAAAGGGCGACAATAACGGTCAGAGCCAGGAACAGTTCCCAATGATTGGAAACAAACGGGAGTAGTTGTTGCATGATTATTGGTTCGTCAATCCTAAAAGCCTAAAAGGCCAATTCTGAAGCCTCTGTTGCCTGAGTGCAACCCATTAATCCGGCCACCAACCAGTTACGGGCCTCGGCTACCAGATCATCAGATTTGCCGATATTGAACGGATTGGCTTGTTTTTCAGGCCGTTGTTCCGGGCATCCGGCCAAACCCGCGATGCGAACCAGCCCGGCCTTCTCCCAAACAGATTCAGAGGCAGGGGACAGGTTGGCCATTTTATACCCCGAGGTGGAGTGGCATTCAGGGCAGGTGGCTGGCCGCCAGGTCAGCGACCGTTTCGAAACCGGTCAAACGGGGCTGCCGATTCCAGGTGGCCGGACCGCTTCCTTCTTCTTCCCGGGAAGGGCTGCTCCCTGCCGGTTGGCACTCAACAGAAGATCATTGCTTGTACGAAGCCGCCGGAGTCTGCACAAGCAGAATGGTTGAATGCCCCCAGGGTGCTACTTGTTTTGAACGAAAACCTCCCGTATCAGCGCGATCAATCGCAGCGTTCGGGGATCGTCAATGTGATAGAATACCCGGTTAGCGTCTTTGCGCGAGGCAAGAATGCCTTTGTCGCGCAGTATCGCCAGGTGTTGCGAGATATTGCTCTGCGACGTACCGACTTGTTCGACAATATCCTGCACGCTGATCTCATGCTCTCCCAGTGTACAAAGTATTTTCAGGCGTAGTGGGTGAGACATTGCCTTCACGGCACGCGCCGCGCGTTCAATATCCTCGTCAGAGGAGATCAGTTTGGAAGAGACGATGCTACGTGTGTTTGTGTTTGCTTTAATCATGAAAGGGTTTCCCATGTGTTTAGCCGATAGAAATCGTGCTTTATCCGAGGGTATCCCCCTGTACCCATGCTTATAAATTAAACGTTATACAGTTATAAACAATACCTTTAGGCCCTCTTTTACATTGTTTTCACACGAATAGTCCGGGATGTTTCCCACAAAAACGGGGAGTGGTGACACAAAAACATCCCTATTCCTGTTATCCTAAGTGCTCCTTGCCTATCTGTTATACGGCCTTTTTAGATTAAGTCCAGTATTGCATAAACCATGCCGGGACGTAAAGAGACAAACGAGCAAAAGAGAGATGTCGCGAGATAGCAACTACCGCCCTGTTCTTCTAGTTATATTGGATGGTTGGGGATATAGCGAAAAAACCAAGGATAATGCGATAGCCCAAGCAAAAAAGCCCGTATGGGATCAACTGTGGCAGGAGTATCCGCATACCCTGATCCGGGCTTCTGGCGCGGAAGTGGGTCTGCCGGCAGGCCAGATGGGGAATTCCGAGGTCGGTCACCTGAATCTTGGTGCGGGGCGGGTAGTCTATCAGGAGTACACCCGGGTTGACCGGGCAATTCATACCGGTTCTTTTTTTACCAACCGGACGCTGACTGAACCCGTCGATTTGGCCAAAAAGAAAGGGACGGCCGTTCACATCATCGGATTGCTTTCTCCTGGCGGGGTACATAGCCACGAAAATCATATTCATGCCATGGTGGAACTGGCGATAAAGCGGGGCGCCCCAAAAGTCTATCTACACGCGTTCCTGGATGGTCGGGATACCGCTCCAAAGAGTGCTGCGGACTCGATTCAGCGAATGGAAGAGAAATTCAAGGAACTCGGGAATGGCCGTATCGCCTCCATCGTTGGTCGCTATTACGCCATGGATCGGGATCATCGCTGGCCCCGTATCCAGGCGGCGTACGAATTGATGACCCAGGGCAAGTCCGATTATGAAGCGCTGAGCGCCAGCGAGGGGCTGGCAATGGCCTATGCCCGTGGTGAAACGGACGAGTTCGTCAAAACGACCTGTATCATTCCGCCGGGGGAAGAGAAGGTTAAGATAGGGAAAGGTGATGTGGTATTTTTCATGAACTATCGTTCCGATAGGGCAAGGCAGATTACGCGGCCATTCATCGAAAAGAAATTCAACTGTTTCCCGCGCCCCAGGCGTATCAAGCTGGGTGCTTTTGTAACGCTGACGGAATACAGTGCCGGTTTTAACGTTCCGGTGGCGTTCCCCCCCGAGCGATTACACAATACCTTTGGTGAATACATTGCCAAGCACGGGTTACGGCAGTTGCGGATTGCGGAGACTGAGAAGTATGCTCATGTTACCTTTTTCTTCAACGGGGGTGAGGAGGAGCCCTATGAGGGAGAGGAAAGGGTACTGGTTCCTTCCCCGGATGTGAGTACTTACGATCTACAGCCGGAAATGAACGCATTCAAATTGACCGACAGGTTGGTCGAGGCCATCAAAAGCCGCAGATTTGATGCCATTATCTGCAATTATGCCAACCCCGACATGGTGGGGCACACCGGAAAGCTGGAGCCGACAATCAAGGCCATAGAGGCGCTGGACAGCTGTCTGCGGCGCGTTGTCGACGCAATCCAGGAGGTGGGTGGCGAGGCGTTGATTACCGCGGATCACGGCAATGCAGAACAGATGAAAAATGAGGAGACCGGTCAGCCGCATACCGCGCACACATATAACCCGGTACCGTTCATCTACGTTGGGCGGCCCGCAGAAATGGAAGTCAACGGGGCGTTGTGTGACGTTGCCCCCACCATGTTGCACCTTCTTGGCCTTGAACAGCCCCCCGATATGACGGGGCGCTTGCTGTTCGGCTTGCAGACATAAGAGTCCATGCGCCGTAGTCTGATTTTAATCCGGCAATCAAATATACCGGTTTCAGGACGGCAAGCATGGCGCCTGTTGAGGTGCGGCCGATAGGGAAAGCTCCCCTCGGTCTCTCGTCGGCTTGCCTGTAAACGCTGTTCCTGAAAGGCTGTTTCACTATTGTGGCACTTTTGTGAAGTACCGTACTCAAAACCGCCTGTTTGCAGGGGCCAGGGTTTGGCTGCTGGCGCTTGTCACGGTTTCGGGCGCAGGTGCGGCTGACGATCCCGGCCAGAACTTGAAACAGTTACGAAAGGAGATCAATGAACTGCAAAGAGAGCTTGGCGGGCTGCATGGCCGGAGAGATGCGATCCAGAAGCAGCTTCGCATCACAGAAAAAGAGATAGGCCAACTGACGCGTACTCTTCAAGAACTCGACCAAAAACGGCAGCAGCAGCAGTCGCGCCTGCAAGAGCTGGAGCGACAGCAGCTCCAGCAAAAGGCAGAAATCCGGCGGCAATATGATGCACTGGCGGCGCAGTTACGCGCGGCGTATATGATTGGCCGTCAGGAGTATTTGAAAATGTTTCTGAACCAGCAGGAACCGCAGAAAACCGGCCGGATTCTCAAATATCATGATTACTTCAATCGCGCCCGTATCAATGATATCAATGAGGTTCGCAACAGATTGGCGAAGCTCGCCCGGTTAGCCGCCCGGATAGAGCAGGAACGGGCGCAAGTCGAGCAACTCACCGGGCAGTGGAACCGGAAAAAAAAGGCCCTGGAGAAGAGCAAACAGGCAAGAAACAGGGTGCTGGTTGCGATAAAACAGGATATTGGCAGAGGGGGTGACAGGTTAAAGCAACTGCTACACAACGAGCAGCAGTTAAAAAAAATAGTATCCCGCTTGCGGGCGCGGGAGAAAAAACAGCCCCGTGTGTCCGGCGGGTCACCTTTCGGGGCGGATGGCCGGCTTCCCTGGCCGGTGGAGGGGGTGATAAAGGCCCGTTTTGGTTCAGCCAGAACGTCGGAGCTTCGTTGGAAAGGGGTGCTGATTGCTGCAGAGGAGGGTCATCCGGTGCGGGTGATTTGGAGCGGCAAGGTGGTTTTTGCCGACTGGCTGCGGGGATACGGGTTATTGATTATTGTCGACCATGGTTCGGGGTACATGAGCCTCTACGGGCACAATCAAAGTCTGCGGGCGGGCGTCGGATCCCGGGTAGAGGCGGGTGAAACCATCTCCATAGTGGGTAACAGCGGTGGCCAGGAACAGACGGGTTTATATTTCGAGATTCGTCACAATGGCCAGCCGGTGGATCCGGCACGCTGGTGTGTGGCGCGAAAGTAGAAGATTGCAGTATAATCACGGGTTATAACGGCTGGAGCGCGGTACGTATGATATTTAAACGAAACATTCTCATTCTGATATTCGGGATTTCGGTCGGCGTAATGCTTTCGCTGGGGCATGGGGTGATGGCTGACCGGAACGAAAATCAGGCATCCCTCTCCCTGCCACTGGAGGAGTTGCGAACCTTTTCCGAGGTGTTTGGCAAGATAAAAAGCGATTATGTCAAAGAGGTCGACGACAAGACGCTGCTTGAGGGCGCCATTCGCGGCATGCTGGCCGATCTTGATCCCCACTCCGCCTATATGGATGCTGATTCCTTCAAAGAGCTGCAGGTTGGTACGTCAGGAGAATTTGGCGGGCTGGGCATCGAGGTTGGAATGGAGGATGGTTTCGTCAAGGTGATAGCGCCCATCGATGATACCCCGGCCCAAAAGGCGGGGATACAGGCCGGTGATCTGATTATCCGGCTCGATTCTGCGCCGGTAAAGGGCATGAGCCTGGGTGACGCCGTAAAAATCATGCGTGGCAAGCCGGGTACCGACATCGAGCTAACCATTGTGCGTGAAGGGGAGGAGAGGCCGCTTACCATTACCATCACCCGCGCCATCATCAAAGTCAAGAGCATCAAAAGCAGGATGCTGGAAGATGGATTCGGTTATGTTCGTGTTACCCAGTTTCAGGCGCGCAGCGGGAAGGATCTCGTCAAGGCGCTGAAAAAACTCAACAAGGAGAGTGATGGCCAGCTCAATGGGCTGGTGCTCGATCTGCGCAATAATCCGGGTGGGGTACTGAATGCGGCTGTCGATGTATCGGACGCTTTTCTCGACAAAGGGACGATCGTCTATACCGAAGGCCGGATCAAGAACTCCGAAATGCGGTTTAATGCCAGCACGGGTGATGTGCTGAAAGGTGCGCCAATCGTTGTACTCATCAACGGGGGATCGGCATCGGCATCCGAGATTGTTGCCGGTGCGCTGCAGGATCACAAACGGGCCGTCATCGTCGGTCAACCGAGCTTTGGCAAAGGATCCGTTCAGACCATTCTTCCCATGCAGGGGGGAACTGCGCTCAAGCTTACCACAGCGCTTTACTATACCCCGTCAGGCCGTTCTATCCAGGCCGAGGGGATTGTGCCGGATATAGAGCTTGAGAGCGTCAAGTTGGCGAAAGCAGAGCATAGCCTGAAAATGCTCAAGGAGGCCGATTTGGCCGGGCATCTGGAAAACAGCAATGGTGGAGAAGAAAAGGGAAATGCTGCCGGCAAGAAAAAGGCAAAAGAGGATGAAAAACCCTTGGCCGAAACCGATTACCCGTTGTTTGAAGCGCTTAACCTGTTGAAAGGACTATACATCCTGCGGGACTACAATCAACAATAGCAGGGAGTGGAAGAATGGCTCGCGTCCTTGTTCCGTTGGCTGAGGGGTTTGAAGAGCTGGAGGCTGTTACCGTTATCGACTTGTTGCGCCGCGCCCGGTTTGAGGTCGCCGTTGCCGGATTGAGTGAGGGGGCGGTAACCGGCAGCCGGGGCACGGTGATCGTGCCTGATGTCGAGCTGGAGTCTGTACTGCAGCATCCCTTTGAGTTAATCGTGTTGCCGGGCGGCCTCCCTGGCACCGACAATCTGGACAATGACAACCGTATCCATCGGCTATTGAAGCAAATATCGGCAAGGGGGGGGTATATAGCAGCCATTTGTGCTGCGCCAAAAGTGCTGGCCAACGCGGGTTTGCTGGATGGCCGCAGAGCAACCGCCTACCCCGGCGTATTGGAGCGGATGGCGGTGCCGGGCCTCACATTAAGTGCTGAACCGGTCGTGCATGACCGCAATATTATCACGTCGCGCGGCCCTGCTACGGCGATGGATTTTGCTTTGATCCTGATAGAGCTGTTGGCCAGCAGCGCACTTCGCAAAGAGGTGGAAAGCGCGCTGCTCAAGGATCGAGAGCCGACATTTTGACGGTCGCTTTACTAGCGATTGTCTAATTAACCCGGCAACATGATATATCGTGTTCAGCCGTGCTGTGCGCGGCTGCGGCAAGGCGTTGAAACGTCTCGGTAGCCCACCGGCAGCAAATTTCGATAGTGCATCCCCTGAGTTGGCACATAATGGCTGGAGAGCGGGTAACGCGTGTTCGGGTTAGTAAATAAATTTCGCGGCGAATCAATACCGAGTCAATTATTCATTGACCCCGCGCCCGGTAGTCCTTATACTGCGCGCCCAAGAGTAACAGCCTGATCAATTCGCGGCATCCAGCTGAGTGGGGTTTTCTGCGCCTGGGGCGTGTAAAAAAGCACATGAGTTATGCAGCCAAGGTGATGCGCGCGACTGTTCGCAGGGTGCTGACAATCCAGTTATCAATAACACTGGGTGTTACCGCAGCCTATCTGGCAGCAGAGGGAGCACATGCGGCGCAATCAGCTTTTTATGGCGGCTTGATCGCGCTGTTTGCAACCTGGTTGATGGGGTGGCGTATAAGAAAGGCCGCGGAAGCCGCGGCACAAGATGCCAACCAGGGGGCGTTTGTTATATATGCCGGAGCTGTCCAACGTTTTTTGGTCACCCTGGTATTGATGGCATTGGGGATGGGGACGCTGAAACTGGCCCCGGTCGCGATTTTGGTCTGTTACGCACTGGCTCAACTGGCTTATGCGTTCAACAGGGTAGACACAAAGTTAAGAACATAACTCTCGGAGCAAAATAGTGAGTGGAGAAGCACAAACTTCTGCGGAATACATCCAGCATCATCTCGTTAACTGGTGTGTCGGCGACTGCGATCCGGTAACTCATCAGGCTGCGGGTTTTTGGGCTATCCATATCGATACGCTCATCTTCGGATGGCTGCTGGCCGGGCTGATAGCGTGGGTCAGTTTTGCCGTCGGGCGTGTGTTGACGACGGGGACTCCCGGAACCTTGCAAAACGTTATTGAAAGCATTGTCGAGTTCGTTCAGACTCAGGTCAGAGACATTTTCCCCGGCAGCAATCCCCTCATTGGGCCGCTGGCAATCACCATTTTTATCTGGGTATTCCTGATGAACGCCATGGATCTGGTTCCTGTGGATCTGTTGCCGTTGATCGGCCGGATGTTTGGCATCGAGTATCTGAAAGTTGTTCCAACAACCGACCTGGGAACAACCTTCGGTCTGGCGTTGAGCGTATTCGCCCTGATTATTTACTACAACATAAAGATCAAGGGGCCTGTTGGATACCTCAAACAGTTTCTGTTCCACCCATTTGGCAAATTTCTGATACCGGTCAATATTATCATGACCGCTATAGAGGAAGTGGCCAAACCAGTCAGCCTCGCGCTGCGTCTGTTTGGAAACATGTTTGCCGGAGAGCTGATCTTCATGCTGATCGCCCTCCTCTCCTTTGCCTGGTACATGCTGCCGTTTCAAGTTGCATTGGGAGGTATATGGGCCATCTTTCACATCTTGATCATTACACTGCAGGCATTTATTTTCATGCTGTTGACCATCGTCTATCTGGGCATGGCGCATACGGCTGAAGAAGCGCACTGATTTTTTGTTTTACACTAAGGAGACCTCTAGATGAATGCTGAAGTACTTGCTTCTGTTTACGGTATGACCGCCATTGGCGTAGGTATCATTCTGGCCGCTGCGGGCTTGGGTTCCGCACTTGGTTGGGGGTTGATCTGCTCCAAGTTCCTGGAAGGGATTGCCCGTCAGCCCGAAATGCGTCCTCAGCTAATGGGGCAGATGTTGTTTACCGGCGGTTTGATGGAAGCTTTTCCGATGATCGTTCTGGGTATGGCCATGTGGTTCGTTTTCGCCAACCCTTTCGCTGATGCCGTTATTGCTGCGATGGGTGGTTGATAAAGCAACCAGAGGGTCTTACTGATTACGAACCATCGTAAGGAGTGACAAGGTGAATATTACTGCCACATTGATCGGCCAGATGCTTACCTTTGCAGTGCTGGTGTGGTTTGTCCAGCGCTATCTGTGGGGGCCGTTGACTGCAGCGCTGGCTGAGCGACAAAAGAAAATCGCAGATGGTTTGGCCGCTGCCGAAAAGGGCGAACATGAGCAGGAACTGGCTCGCAAGCGCGCCGCTGAAAAAATTGGCGAAGCGAAGCAGCAGGCTGCAGAGATCGTTGCGCAGGCGCAGAAGCGTGCGAACGAAATCGTGGAAGAGGCCAAGGAAAGTGCGCGGGCTGAAGGTGAGCGGTTGCTGACGGCCGCTCAGGCTGAAATCGAGCAGGAAGCCAATCGCGCCAAGGAGAAGCTGCGCGGGCAGGTGGTTTCGCTTGCCGTTGCCGGTGCAGAGCGTGTACTGGAGAAAGAGGTCGATCCGAAAGCTCATCAGAAACTGCTGGCCGATCTGGTCGCCCAAATATAGGACGGTTGATAACCAATGGCTGAGAAAACCACCATAGCCCGGCCGTATGCTGAAGCGGTATTCAAGCTGGCACAGCAGCAAGGAGAGCTGAAGGAGTGGTCTGAGAGACTTCAGCTGCTTGCGGCCATATCCAGCGATCCGGGGATGAGTTCATTGATTGGTAACCCAAGGATTAGCCATGAACGGCTCGGTGGCTTGTTTGCCGAGTTATGCGGCGAAAAACTGGGTGAGCAAGGCAGCAAATTTATCGCTGTACTGATAGATAATGACCGCCTCGGTCTGCTGCCGGAAATCGCCGAACTCTACGAGCAGGCAAGGGCCGATGCCGAAGGGGTTGTTACAGCGGAAGTGGTTTCCGCCCTCCCTCTGGATGAAGCCCAGAAAAAGCAAATCGCTTCTTCGTTGAAGAAGCGGTTGGGGCGTGAAGTCGTGCTGGAGTGTGAAGTCGACACACGTTTGCTGGGAGGAGCGGTGATTCGTGCTGGAGATCTGGTGATTGATGGTTCCGCCAAAGGGCAGATAGAACGTTTAGGCCACGTGCTGCAGCGTTAGGACGTGTCGAATAGAGGATAATAGAAATGCAACTGAATCCCGCAGAGATCAGCGAGTTGATAAAGAAACGCATCGAGGGTTTTGAGACGACCACCGAAGCTCGTACTGAAGGTACGGTCGTCAGTTTGTCGGATGGTATAGCCCGTATTCACGGGTTGTCTGATGTGATGTCGGGCGAAATGATCGAGTTCCCGGGTGACACCTACGGGATGGCGTTGAATCTGGAGCGGGACTCGGTTGGCGCCGTTATCCTGGGTTCATACGAACACATATCGGAAGGTGACAGCGTCAAATGTACCGGGCGCATTCTGGAGGTTCCCGTTGGGGAGGCGCTGCTTGGGCGGGTTGTCGACTCGCTGGGTAACCCCATTGACGGGAAAGGCCCCCTGGATGCGGAAAAAACATCACCCATAGAGAAGATTGCCCCGGGTGTTATTGAGCGTCAGTCTGTCGATCAGCCGGTACAAACAGGCCTCAAGGCCATTGATGCCATGGTGCCTATAGGCCGGGGGCAGCGTGAATTGATAATTGGCGATCGGCAGACGGGGAAAACGGCCGTCGCTATCGATGCCATCATCAACCAGAAAGGCACGGGTATCAAGTGTATCTATGTGGCAATAGGGCAGAAAAACTCTTCCGTAGCCGCTGTGGTTCGCAAGCTCGAAGAGCACGGGGCCATGGAGCACACGATTGTCGTTGCTGCGACAGCCTCTGAGTCTGCCGCCATGCAGTATATTGCGCCTTACTCCGGCTGTGCGATGGGCGAGTATTTTCTGGAGAAAGGCGAAGATGCGCTGATTATCTACGATGACCTGACCAAACAGGCGTGGGCTTATCGGCAGGTGTCGTTGCTGCTTCGCCGCCCCCCGGGCAGAGAGGCCTATCCCGGCGATGTGTTCTATCTCCACTCCCGCTTGCTGGAGCGCGCAGCGCGTATCAATGCCGAGCATGTTGAAAAGCTGACCGGAGGCAAGGTAAAGGGCAAAAGCGGTTCCCTCACAGCATTGCCCATTATCGAAACCCAGGCGGGTGACGTGTCTGCTTTCGTGCCCACCAACGTGATCTCCATTACGGACGGGCAGATCTTTCTGGAAACCGATCTGTTCAATGCCGGCATTCGTCCGGCGATCAATGCCGGCCTGTCGGTTTCTCGTGTGGGTGGAGCTGCGCAAACCAAAATCATCAAAAAGCTGGGTGGAGGTGTACGGTTGTCATTGGCCCAGTACCGGGAGCTGGCTGCATTCGCGCAGTTTGCCTCGGATCTTGACGAGGCGACCAGGAAGCAGCTGGAGCGGGGGCAGCGCGTTACCGAGCTGATGAAGCAGAAACAGTACTCTCCCCTTTCTATCGCGGAGATGGCGTTTTCCCTGTTTGCTGCCGAAGAGGGATATTTGGATGACGTGGAAGTGAGCAAAATCGTTGATTTCGAGCACGCACTGCATGGTTACTTGCGCTCCTCGCAAAGTGAGCTGCTGGATAAAATAAACGCTGCTGGTGATTATAACGATGAAATTGCCGATGCCATGCGCAAGGCGATGGATGACTTCAAAGCCAACAATACCTGGTAAGCGAGGCGTAATCGATGGCCGGTGCTAAGGAAATACGTACTCAGATAAAGAGTATTCAGAACACGCAGAAGATAACCAAGGCCATGGAGATGGTGGCGGCAAGCAAGATGCGCCGAGCGCAGGATCGCATGTTTGCCTCACGTCCCTATGCTGGGAAAATCCGCAACGTCATAGGGCATTTGGCGAATGCGCACCCCGAGTACCAACACCCGTTTCTCAGCGAGAGAGAGGAGGTCAAACGGGTTGGTTTCATCCTGATATCCAGCGATCGCGGATTATGTGGTGGTCTTAACGTCAATCTTTTCCGCACAGCCGTGAAAGCGATGAAAGAGTGGAGCGATCAGGGTGTCGATCTGGATGTATGCGTGATAGGGAACAAGGGCCTGGGATTCGTCAAGCGGTTGGGAGCCAACATCGTCAGTGAGATTACGCAGCTTGGAGACAAGCCGCAACTGACCGACCTGATTGGAACCGTGAAGGTTATGCTCGATGCCTATTACGAGGGCCGGATCGATCGGTTGATTTTGCTGCAAAACAGCTTCGTTAATACCATGACCCAAAAGCCGGATGTTCAGCAGCTGCTTCCCATAGTGGCTGCTGAGGATGACGAGCTCAAGCATCACTGGGATTACCTTTATGAGCCGGATGCGAAGGTGGTGCTTGATGGGTTGTTGATGCGTTTTATCGAATCCCAGGTTTATCAGGGCGTAGTGGAAAATATAGCCTGCGAGATGGCCGCCAGGATGGTTGCGATGAAGAGTGCATCGGACAATGCTGGAGAACTTATCAAGGATCTCCAGCTGGTGTATAACAAGGCGCGCCAGGCGGCAATAACCCAGGAGCTGTCAGAAATAGTTGGCGGCGCTGCTGCAGTTTAGGTTATCGGGAATCAGGGTGCGCAAGCCGCACCGGGAAAGAGATTTATACATTCAAGGGGTACCGACAAAATGAGTTCTGGAAAGATCGTACAAATCATCGGCGCTGTGGTGGACGTGGAGTACCCACGCGATTCCGTGCCCAAGGTCTATGATGCGCTGGTTAACAAGGAAATGAATTTGACGCTGGAAGTGCAGCAGCAACTGGGTGACGGTGTCGTTCGCACCATCGCGCTGGGTAGCACGGATGGTATGAAGCGGGGCATGGTGATGGAAAATACCGGTGAAGCGATCAAGGTTCCGGTAGGTACCGGTACGCTTGGGCGTATCATGAACGTTTTGGGTTCGCCAATTGATGATGCGGGTAAGGTACAGTGCGAGACCACGTGGCCTATCCATCGCAAAGCTCCAAGCTACGAAGAGCAGGCCGGGGGAGCCGAACTGCTGGAGACGGGGATTAAGGTTATCGATCTGCTGTGTCCGTTTGCCAAGGGTGGCAAGGTTGGCCTGTTTGGGGGCGCCGGGGTTGGCAAAACGGTTAACATGATGGAGTTGATCCGCAATATTGCTATTGAGCACAGCGGATATTCGGTTTTTGCCGGGGTTGGAGAGCGGACTCGAGAGGGAAATGATTTCTATCACGAGATGAAGGAGTCCAACGTCCTGGACAAGGTATCCCTGGTTTATGGCCAGATGAACGAACCCCCCGGGAACCGGCTGCGAGTGGCACTAACCGGCCTTACCATGGCGGAGTATTTCAGGGATGAAGGGCGTGACGTATTGATGTTTATCGACAACATCTACCGCTATACGCTGGCGGGAACCGAAGTCTCTGCGTTGCTTGGCCGCATGCCTTCCGCCGTTGGCTACCAGCCGACGCTGGCCGAGGAGATGGGGGTGTTGCAGGAGCGCATTACCTCTACCAAGACGGGTTCGATCACCTCCATCCAGGCGGTGTATGTTCCTGCCGACGATCTGACCGATCCATCACCGGCAACCACATTTGCCCATTTGGACGCGACCGTGGTGCTTTCCAGACAGATCGCCGAGCTGGGCATCTATCCGGCAGTGGATCCGCTGGACTCTACAAGTCGCCAGCTTGATCCCCTGGTTATCGGCCAGGAGCATTACGATACGGCCCGCGCTGTGCAGAATACCCTGCAACGCTATAAGGAGCTGAAAGACATCATCGCTATTTTGGGTATGGACGAACTCTCTGAAGAAGACAAGCAGGTCGTAGCCAGGGCGCGGAAAATACAGCGATTCCTGTCCCAGCCATTCTTTGTGGCCGAGGTGTTTACCGGTTCGCCCGGCAAATATGTGTCACTGAAAGATACCATTGCCGGCTTCAAGGCTATTATTGAAGGTGAGTATGACCATCTGCCCGAGCAGGCTTTCTATATGGTTGGCGGTATTGAGGAAGCGGTAGAAAAAGCCAAAAACATCTAGAGAGCGAGGATAGTATATGGCTATGACCATGCATGTTGATATCGTCAGCGCCGAGCAGGAGATCTTTTCCGGTTCTGCCGAATTTTTGCTTGCACCCGCAGAGATGGGAGAGGTGGGGATCATGCCGCGCCATGCCCCCTTCCTGTCCACGCTGCAAGCGGGGGAAGTAAAGGTTACCACTAGTGAAGGGGAAGAGCAGTTTTTTTACGTTTCCGGTGGTATGCTGGAGGTTCAACCCCACACGGTTACCATTTTGTCCGATACCGCGTTGAGGGCAAAGGATCTGGATGAGGCCGCCGCGTTAGAGGCGAAAAACCGGGCTGAACAGGCGCTGAAAGACAGGAAAAGCGACATCGATTATGCGAAAGCCCAGGCAGAGCTGGCGGAAGCCGCTGCACAGCTGCAGACTATTCAGCGCTTGCGGAAACGCATGGGCGGATAACCACCGGGTCACCTGTTCCCCCTGTTTAGGTGGTGGGGGCACAGGGAGGGTTTTTTGACTGTCGCGCTTCTGTCCGCGCGGGTTTAGCGCGCTGCAATTTTCTCTTTCGTTTCTTTACCCTCTTCCGGGAGCGCAATATTCAGTTCCAGAATTTCACAATCCCCGTGCCGCTCCAGATTGACCTTGATATCTTCCCGCTGAATCTGCACGTATTTGGTGATGACTTCCATTAATTCGCGTCTCAGAGCGGGCAAATAGTCGGGGCCGTTTGCCACCCGGTGCTCATGGGCCATCACAATGTGCAGCCGCTCTTTTGCGATGGCTGCAGTCGCCTTTGTGGGTTTGCGCTTGAAATAATCAAAGATAGACATAAACCTAAGCTCCAAAAAAACGTTTCAGAAACCCTTTTTTCTCGGCTTCGAGAAAACGCATGGGAATATCCTCGCCCAAAAAGCGGGCCACCATGTCTTGATAGGCTTGTCCACTTTTGCTTTGTTCATCCCGAATGACAGGAACCCCCGAGTTCGATGCTTGCAGGACAGCTTCGGATTCGGGGATGACGCCGATAAGATCGATACCCAGCAGCTCCTGAATGTCGTCGAGGCTGAGCATCTCGCCACTTTCTGCCCGGTTAGGTGAGTAACGGGTAACGACAAGATGCTCCTTTATGGGCTCCTCTCCTTGAATGGCGCGCTGTGACTTGGCGGACAGCATGCCAAGAATGCGATCGGAGTCTCTTACCGAAGAGATTTCCGGGTTGGTGACGATGAGTGCTTCGTCTGCATAAAAAAGCGCCATCAGCGCCCCTTTCTCAATTCCGGCAGGCGAGTCACAAACGATATAGTCGAAGTCCTCCCTGAGTTCGTCAATGACTTTGCCAACCTTCTCTTCTGTAAAAGCGTCTTTATCCCTTGTTTGGGAAGCAGGCAGGATATGGAGATTATTGTCGCTTTTGTCCCGAATCAACGCCTGTTTGAGCGTGGCTTCGTCATTTATTACGTTCACGAAGTCGTAGACGACCCGCCGTTCACACCCCATGACCAGATCAAGATTGCGTAACCCAATATCGAAATCAATGACGACTGTTCGGTGTCCGCGGTTGGCCAGCCCCGCTGCGAAGCTCGCGCTGGTAGTCGTTTTACCAACCCCGCCCTTGCCTGATGTTACAACTATCACTTTAGACAAAACGATCTCCTTTCTGAAATGTGCATCGAAATTTTCTATATGGGGGCAATGACAAGCCGGTTGTTATCCAGGTGGATTTGGGCCGCCTTGCCATACAGGTTGGAGGCGTTTGGTTCATCAAATACTTGATAGTTACCGGCAATGGCTACCAACTCTGGCTCCATTACCTGCGCAAAAATACGTGCATTGGCATTTTCGGAAACGCCAGCCAAGGCACGGCCGCGCAGGGAGCCATATACATGGATATTCCCATCGGCGATAACCTCGGCCCCAACATTGACGGAGGAGAGAACAATCAGATCACAGCCTTTCGCGTAGATTTGCTGCCCGGAACGGACGGGCTGGTGGATAACTTTGGTTGTCTCCGCGGATAATGTTTTCGATGTGGCGGGAGGGGGTGCAGAAGTGTTTTTCCCGGATGAAATATCTTCTTGCGCTATTCCTCCCTTCAATACAGCCATTCCGGCGGCAAGCGCACGTTTTGCCTGTTCCGGGTTGGTATTGCGTACGCCAACCACAAACAGTTGCATGCGGTGCAAGGCGGACACTATCGCGGTGAAATCCAGCTTTCTCCCTTGTTGCTCATCGATGGCTTCAAGATCGATAACGAGCGGGGCGTGTTTGAAGAAATTGAGTCCGCGCGCAAGATGAACTTTCAGTTCATGCTCTATCGCAGGCAGGTCGGTACTGTGTAACTTCAGTACAGGCAGGGTAAACACAGCCCCTTTCAGCTCGACGGCCGCGGTTTTTTCTTGCTTGTCCAGAGTTTCTCCAGCTGTTTTCGTGCTTGTCCCCAATCGTCGATCCCCTGCGTGTTTCACAAAATGATAGCATGTATTAGCGATTGCCGTCTGCAACTTCTACCGATTCTCGAGGTAGCTGTTCGCGCCGCCAGCGCCCGCCAGTACAACCGGCTTCTATCGAGCGATTTTCGTAATGTATTCTATACGATTATCTATATCAATGGCAGTCAGGTTGCCGTACAGATCTGGAGCCTCCCTGTTTTGAGTTGCTAGTACTCTTTCAAGGTAATAAATCAGGACTCAGCGTCCCTGTGGTGTTTCACGGCAAGGCGCAGTGCGCAGGCAAGGGTTGTTCCCTTTTCAAGCGCTGCAACGCCGCAGCGGAACACCACAGGGACGCTCGAAGGGTTGGCCTGTCAGCGTCCACGGCGGCGTTGATGGAATACATCCCTGTATTCCACCCCTTCGGGGTCGCTTCGCGCTCCCAATCCACTCCGGTGGGTTGGTACTCCTCTCGCAAAGGGCGACGGCCATTCGCCGCGAGGAGCGTCTTGTCCTGAATGCTGACAGACCAACTGAATCCTGATTTATTACCTTGAAAGAGTGCCAGGTGTTGATACAAAATGCTGGTGCTGTGGAAGTAAGCGGCGGTGGTATTTTGCCGGTGCCTGGGGTGTTTTTCCACACAGTGGAGGATCGGTTGTTACCGGGCTAAACAGTGGTCTTGTTTATCAGGCTTCTCAATCCGGATTCAGACGTTTCCAACCGTAACAGGCGACTGCAATCCTGGTGCAGGATATGGATTTTCAGGACGGGATCCGGCAAGAGGCCAGCGCCATGCTCCGGCCACTCTATGAAGCAGATGGCCTGGTTATCGAAATAGTCACGTATCCCCATGTATTCAAGCTCATCAGGATGGGATAGCCGGTACAAATCGAAGTGGTATATTTTTTGTCCATCCAGCTCATAGGGTTCCATCAAGGTAAAGGTTGGGCTTTTTACTGTGCCCTTATACCCTCGGGCGCGCAAAAAACCGCGTACGAGCGTCGTCTTTCCCGCCCCGAGTTCTCCCAACAGAAAAACGATGGCGCCTTGTTGAAGTTCGGCAGCCAACTGTTTGCCGAAGGTTAGCATCGCCTCTTCGTTTTCAACGAAGATCTCTGTGACCATTAGTTTATCAGTTTACGCAGCTGAGGCATTAAGTCACTTGCCAACAGCCCCCTTTCTCCGGCGATAGCGGCCCGATCTGCCGCCAGGGCATGAATCAGCACCCCTTGAGATGCCGCTTCCGCCGGAGAGCGATGCTGAGCCAGCAGGGAGCCAATGATGCCGCTCAAAACGTCTCCCATACCACCACTGGCCATACCAGGGTTTCCAGCTGCGCAGATCTCCGGGTTGCTGTTCGGGGCGAGAACCACCGTTCCGGCGCCTTTCAATACGCAGACGCCCCCATACCGGTTTCGCAGCGTTTTTACTGCTGCGAATCGATCCGCCTGAACCTCTGCTGGTGTCGAGCGCAACAGGCGGGCTGCTTCACCGGGATGTGGGGTGAGGATCCAGTCGTTACGTATGTGGGGGGTTTTGGCCAGAAGGTTGAGGGCATCGGCATCCACCACCAGCGGCAGTCCGGCGCCAAGCGCCGCTTTTAGCAGGGATTGTCCCCAGCGCCGCTGGCCCATCCCCGGCCCGGCGACAACCACGGTAGCCCGTTTCAACAGGGGTTGGAGTTCGTCGGCTTGTTCTACGCCATGGCACATCAATTCGGGCCGTGACAGATTGAGCAAGGCAGCGTGAGAGCGGCGGGTGGCTATGCTTACCAATCCGGCGCCCGTGCGCAGTGCGGCTTCCCCCGCCAGCCTTGCAGCGCCGCTCATGCCATAGTCGCCCCCGATTATCACGACATGGCCAAACTCCCCTTTATGGGCCGTACGGCGTCGCGGCGGAAGCCGCCGAACATGCTTCAGCAACGTGGCGGCGGGAGGGACAGCCTGGTAGATTTGCTCCGGAACATTCAGCCGTTCCAGCCGGATGTCGCCACAAAACTCGGGGCCTTCAGCAGTATATAAACCCTGTTTGAGCGCGATAAACGAGACGGTCATGTGCGCTTTTACCGCTGCACCCAGCAGCGAACCGGTATCGGCTGCCAGTCCGGTCGGGATATCCATTGCCAGAACAGGCACTCCACTGCTGTTTATTGCCTCGATGGCTCCGGCCCACGGTTCGGTCACCGTTCCTTTCAGTCCCGTACCCAACATCGCATCCACTATTACGTCGAATGAATCCAGAGCTTGCTGGCGCCAGGTTTCTGCAACGACGCCAAGTTGTTCAGCCTGCCGTTTTGCCAGCATTGCGTCTGCTGTCGCTTTTCCGGTATCGCCTACCTGGTATACGGTGACGCTCATGCCGGCCTCCTGGGCGCGGTGGGCAAGTATAAACCCGTCACCGCCATTGTTGCCCGCGCCGCACAGTACGGCGATTTGCTGGCTTTCCGGCCAGCGTGCGCGCAGTTGCTCAAACGCCGCGCAGCCGGCTCGTTTCATCAGTTCAAATCCGGGGATGTCAAACTGTGCTATCGCCATGCGATCCAGCTCTCGCACCTGTTCCGCCCGGTAAAGGTTGCAGGAGATCGTCATTTTGCCAGTAGTATCCACTGATACCCGATCAACAATAGGTAAATAACCAGCAATGCATAAAGAATATAACGAACCCTGACCCATTTCCACAAAAGCACATGGTGATAACCGACGAAAAGCAGAATACCCAGGCCGGTTAGCGCAAATTTCCCCGCAATAAACAGGTGGAGATCCGTCTGGATAAGATAATCCATCAGCGGATTGATTTCAGTGCCGCCGAGGCTCAGTATTATCAAGGTGTTGTGAGCATCCAGGGCGCAAAGAAAAAGAATGATAACGGTAACGAAAAACAACCTTTCCGGATAAATGTCTGTTTCATGGATTTTGGACAGGTTGTCCCGCTTTCGCCGCTGCCGGGTTCGTCTGCCATTCAAGGCGTGTATGCTGAAGGGGTGGAACTGCTGGCGGCGGTCCGGTTGGCGGCGCTGTTCTGTATAACTCATGGCTTATGCTTTCCCGGGCTGTGACGCGGGCAGCTCCTGGCTGAAAAGATATTTCAGTTGTCCTTGTTCGATTTTCAGTTGGAGTTGCCCATCGAGAAAGGCGCGGAGTAGGTTCCCGCACAGTTCAGCCCGCCAGCCCCGCATAAGCGGAGAATCACTTTTCCCATTGACGATTTTCTCCAACTCCTTGCGGGTGACCAGGCAGGACGGACTGATTTTGTTGTTTTTCGCGATAAGCCGCACCAGCTCCATCATTATATTGGTGATGATCACCTGTTCCGGAGTCAATTTGCTTCGTTTTTCTGTCCGTGGCCATTGTTCGGCCGGCAGCTCTTTCGCCTTGCGTATCAGGGCAATGATTTCATCTCCATAGCGGCGTTGAATGCCAGCCTCCAGACCGCGGATCTTTGTCAGTGCCTGATGATCGCGGGGTTGCCGGCGGGCCAGCTCCAGCAGGAGTTCGTCGCGCAGTAACCATTTACGGGGCTTGTCGAGTTGGCGCGCCAGTTTTTCGCGCCAGGCGGCAATGGTTTGTAACGTTGCCAACTGGGCGCCTTTGAGATGCTGGTGTCCGCGAATGCGTTTCCAGGCGTCGTTGGCGTCGTTACGATAGGTACCGGGATCAGCAAGAACAGCGAAGTCAGCCGCCAGCCACTCCAGCCGCCCCATGCTCTCCAGCGTTTGCAACTGACGTAGATAAATATCCCGGAGATAGCGTACATCGTCGGCGGCATAGTGAAGCTGTTCCGGTTCCAGGGGGCGTTGTGACCAGTTGGTGCGGCTGTGAGTCTTGGCCAGCTCGACATCCAGCATCTCTTTCACCAGAGCGCCATATCCAACCTGGTCGCCATACCCCAGCAGCGCGGCCGCGATCTGCGTATCAAACAAGGGGCCTGGAAGCTCTTCTCTGAGGTGGTAGAAAATCTCCAGATCCTGACGACCGGCATGGAATACCTTGGTGATATCTGGATCGTAGATGACATCGAGCAGTTTTTCGAGATTTGGCAGGGCAAGGGGGTCGATACACGCAACGAGCTTGTCATTGGCCAGCTGAAGGAGACACAGGCGGGGGTAATATGTTCTTTCCCGAATAAACTCTGTATCCAATGCAAGCCAGGAGCTGGCGCGTATCCGGGGTATCAACTCATCCAGTTGTCCGGTACTATCGATATAGAGTTCCTGCACAGTACGTTCCCGTTATCGTTGATCCGGTAGATCGTCACCGGAGTGAATAGATGCCACGGGCTCCGGTGGGTTTGAGCGAGGGCGCCAGGAGCACCAACAAAATACATGCCTGCTGTGTTGCCGAGTTGACCGCACCTTGAGCAGGATACATCAGAGAGCAAGATGATAAAATGGTGAATTCCTGCTTGAAACGGCTGTTTCATTGAAAAATGGGGTGGCTTTCACATTTTTTTTGCAATGCCCCCGTAGCCTCGCTTTTGGAATCCGGATGATGGATAAGTCGTTGTCAGATTGATAATCAGGCTGCTGTCCGGGGAGCGGTTCCGGTTTTTCTTCCTGAGTTGTAACTATTCAGCATAGTATGAAACAGTCCGGTAACTGTTCAGATCGCCCCTGAAATTCGTCAGTTCAAGGCGAAAAATGGGAGTTTACGCGTGTAAATGACCATTTTTCAACGCAGAAATGGCGGATTTCAGGGGTGAGCTGAATAGTTACCCTGAGTTTCTGCAAATGTTTGTGCATTTGCTATCTTTGATTATAGAGGCTTGCCGCCGGCTATTGCCCTTGGGTGAAAGGGGGAGATATGGATAGACGAGCACATGTGCGCCAGGTTGGCGCCCCGGATCCGGAGTTGAAAAACTCTCCCATCGCGGATGAGGAGAGCGATGAATTTGAAGTGCTCAAGCAGGAGGTCCCCGGAGATCCGTACTGTTACTTCAACAATATCAGTTACCCCAACGGAAGCTACCTGTGCAGCGGGGAATCGTTGTTGCGTTGTGATTATGGTATCTGGATACGGCAGGGTGAGTGCGATCCGGATAACGTCTGACTTGCGGCGCTGCTTTTCCTGGCCATCTGGTTATCGTAATGAATGATGATAGCGGGCGCATCCGCGATGTTGAGGTAGTCGAGGGTTCCGATCAGATTCCCTTGTGGTATGAACATAAGGGGGAAGGGGTTCTTTTTGCCACGGCTCTCCATTCCGGGCACCTGTTACGGCCTGAGCTGCTCGAGCTGACGGCGTTGGATGAGGCGGCCCGCCTGCGGGAGGAGGATCCCTATACTGATCAGTGGACTACGGTTGCGCCTAACTGGATAATTCCTGCACGCTCGCGTTTTGAGGTTGATCTGAACCGGGCAAAACATGAAGCGGTCTATCTGCGGCCGGAGGATGCCTGGAACCTGAAGGTATGGAAAAACACACCCACTAACGCAATGATTGAACGTTCGCTGGCTGAATATAACGCGTTCTACCAGGAGCTGGAAAAATTTCTGACAGGAATGGTGCGGCGCTACGGTCATTTTGTGGTGTATGACCTGCACGCTTATAACCACCGGCGGCAGGGGCCTGATGCCCTCCCTGCCGATCCCGCGACTCACCCTGATATCAATCTCGGGACAGGCACCATGGATCGCAAGCGTTGGGCGCCTGTAGTGGAGCGGTTCCTGCGTGATATACAGGAGTATGATTTCCCGGACCGTCATCTCAGCGTTGGTGAAAATGTGGTTTTCAAGGGGCGCTACTTTCCCGGCTGGGTACACAGCCATTTTCCGGAGACGGGTTGCGCCCTGGCCATTGAGGTGAAAAAGTTTTACATGGATGAATGGACCGGCAAGGCTGATCCGGTTCTGGTCAAGGCGGTTCAGGATGCAATAGCCTCTACCGTTCCGGGGGTGATTGAGGAGCTGAACAGACTGTGAACAGGCAGCAGGACGCGGTGGCAGACGGGACTTTTATCGCCTCTGTCAGCAAGCCCTTGCGGGAAAATAGCTGGGTCAGGCGCAGGCTGCCAGGGTGGGGACGGCTGCACATTGACCGCCGTCTCCCTTTTCTTTGTGTCTATCGGCGGCCTGCACAGCGGGCTGATCCCGGAACCAAATCGTTGCTGCTGGGTGAGGCCTCTTATCTGCTTGCTGCAGGTGAACCGGAACGGTACCGCTGGGTTGCGGGACTCGTTCAGGAGATTGTGCAAATCCAGGGGGCCGCGTTTGGCGCATTTATGCTGCTGGAGATCTGGACGGAGGAGAGCCGGCCGATGGAGCAGCCCGTGTTTCATGTTGTCGCCCCGGCCAGCAATACGCCGTCGGCGTTGCTGGAAACGCTGGAGAACAGCCTGCTCGGCGTGCAGGTAGATGAAACCGCGTTACAGGTAACGGTGGATTACCAGGAGCGGCCCGCACCACCGGGACTACCGCCTTTGCCCTGTCCTGCAAACGGTAAAGTGGAGTGTCTGCTGCTCGGCCTTGGCGTACCGCCACTGTATCGGGATGCCGGCACGGGTGTGCTGTTTCCCTTCGTACTGGAACAGTTCCGTCAAGACCTGGGGCGGGTACTGAAGAAAACCTTCTACACCTTTTCGCACAGCTACACTCGCCACCGGCCGACTCATTATCATGAGTTGGGGCGTCACGCCATGACGCCGGTAGTGCAGGAATCAGATGTCGCTCTGGCAGCGATCAGTCGTGGTTTTGATATTCTGTTGCACGTTACACCAGTCAATGTGGCTGCTGCCTGGAAAGCGTTCAAGGAGGCCCGCTTCGCGCGGCCGCCAGAGTTTCACTACCGGCCCCGTCCGCTGCAGCCGGCGCAATTGAAACGGCGTTTGTACGGGATTCCGCTGGAGCGGATTGAAGATCCGACGCTCGCGGTCATTTTCTCTGCCAAACGGGAGGAGCTTGATCGACAGATTACCTTGATTGCTGATCGGGGTACGCGGCGTTTTTTCCATGGCAGTCAGCAGATTTACGGTGAGGTGGATGAGCCGCTGCTGCAACAGGCAAGGCAGCTACTGGAACAGCTGCCGCCCATTCATGCGGATCCGGAAGCGCCCGTACTGGACGCAGCGGCTTTTGCTGCCCGCGCCCGCCGGGAAATTGAACAGTACCGGCGACAGTATGCGGATTTTTCCGCTCGTCTGGAGGTGCGTCAGGATATCTCCGGCTTGATGGTTTCCAGAGGGGATCTGCTGATTGGTGCGGATGTTCGCGTACCCGCAGGCAGGGTTGCTGCCGCGTTGGCTCATGAGGTTGGCACCCACGTTGTGACCTGGCACAACGGTGGTTATCAGCCTTTTCGGCAACTGCAAGCGGGACTGGCGGGTTATGAAGCGTTGCAGGAGGGGCTTGCGGTGCTCTCGGAGTATCTGGCGGGAGGGTTGGACGGCCATCGTATGCGCCTGCTGGCGGGCCGGGTCATTGCCGTGCATTGTCTGAGTGACGGCGCGGATTTTGTTGAAACGTTTCGTGAACTGAACGCAAATGGGGGCTTTTCGGAATACAGCGCTTTCCTTATCGCCATGCGGGTCTTCCGTGGTGGTGGCTTTACCAAGGATGCGGTCTATCTTCGCGGCCTGGTGGAGCTGCTGGACCACCTGGGGGAGGGCGGAGAGCTTGAGCCGCTGTTACTTGGCAAGATTGCTCTGGAGCATCTGCCGCTCATCGAAGAGTTGCGGTGGCGCCGCGTTCTTGAGCCTGCGCCGTTGCGTCCCCATTATCTGCAGAAGGAAGAAGCAAAAGAGAGGCTGGCCCGGTTGCGTCGGCAACCTTCGCTGCTGACGCTGCTCGAGGAGGGGGTATAGGTGAAACTCGGGATTGTGGTAAACAGCATCAACACGGAGATGGATGACTACACCACCACCCATCTGGCCATGGCTGCCACCAATCTGGGCCACGAAGTATGGTACATGGGCGTGGCCGATTTCGCCTGTGGTCCTGATGAAAACGCCCATGCGCGGGCGTACTCTGTTCCGCTGCGGCGATACCGAAGCACCAGTGCCTATCTTAACCGGCTGCGCGGGCCTGACGCCCGGATCAGAGGGATTGCGCTGGAAGAGCTGGATGTTCTGCTGTTGCGAAATGATCCGGCAGAGGATGTCATCAAGCGCCCGTGGGCCCGGCTGGCCGGGGTCAATTTTTCCCGATTGGCGATGCGCCACGGGGTGATTGTGCTCAACGACCCCGATGGTCTGGCGCAGGCGATGAACAAGATGTACCTGCAGTATTTTCCGGAGCAGGTCCGGCCCCGTACCTTGATTACCCGGGATAGCCAGGAGATTAAGCTGTTTATCAAAAACCTTGGCGGTTACGCGGTTCTCAAACCGCTATCCGGTTCCGGTGGACACAATGTGTTTCTGGTTCGCCCAGATGAACAGGCCAATATCAACCAGATGATCGAAGCGATATCCGCCGAAGACTATGTGGTGGCGCAGGAGTATCTTCCCGAGGCGGCAAAGGGTGATACGCGGCTTTTTTTGATGAACGGTGAACCACTGCAGTATCAGGGGAAATACGCTCTGTTTCGTCGCGCTCGTCGACCGGGTGATGGTGATATGCGCAACAACATGACTGCCGGGGCGGTTTCCCATCCGGCTTCGGTGGACGAGGCCATACTGCAACTGGCGGAGGCCGTGCGCCCTAAATTGATACGGGATGGAATGTTTCTGGCGGGGCTGGATATCGTGGGTAACAAACTGATGGAGATAAATGTCTTCAGTCCCGGGGGGTTATACAGTGCCGAACGCTTTAGCGGAGTACATTTCAGCCGGCTGATAACCCATGCTCTGGAGAAGAAAGTGGCACAGATGCGCCGCTACTACCATCGCCTCAGTAACCGGGAGATTGCCGTGTTATAGGGCCGGGTTTGGCAACCGCTCCGAATATCCGGGCGTTGGCTTGGTTAACCCCTGTCCAGACCCTTCTCCAGCCGGGGGAAGGGGTAGGGGAGAAGGTGGCAGGTCGTGGAGTATTTATTCCGTTTGGATCCGGGGCTATGAAAAACGTGTTTGCAGATATCTGATGATTTCGTCTGATTCGTACAGCCACTCCTCGCTGCCTCCTTCTTTACTGATCCGGAGGCAGGGAACCTTGATTTCTCCGCCACCGTTCAGCAGCTCCCGACGGTTGACGGTATCATTTTTGGCATCACGGGTTTCGATGTTGAGTGACAGGCGTTTGATGGTGCGCCGTGTTTTGATGCAGAACGGGCAGGTAGGAAAGTGGTATAGGGCGAGGCTTTTTGTCAGCGCATCGATGTGCTGCTGTGTTTGCGGGTCGCGCCTGATGCCGCGCGGCGCGGTCAGCCGGTCAGCTGCCAACAGAATCGGGCCGAGGAGGGCGCGAACGCCTTTAAAGAAATATCGGATAACGAGTCTCATGCTTTATATAATGTAATAGTAACTATTCAGCTCACCCCTGCAAGTCGTCAGTTCAAGGCGAATTTCAGGGGCAATCTGAACAGTTACCGGCTTGTTTCATACTATGCTGAATAGTTACATGTAATAACCCTTTTGTGTACTTATTCAGTTTTCCCTTGATATGCTCGCCATTCCTGCCGAGCAGGATCGGTTTTGCAACCTCCTTTGTCAATTTGTCTTTCAATAGGTTCAATCGATATCGCTGCTGGACTCAGTAGACAGGAGTGCCGCCGGACAGAGAGCACCTCGATAACAGTTGCTCGACCAGTGCTCTGGCTGCGTTGGATTGGGTGCGTCCGGTGTGGCTCACTACGCCAAGGGTGCGCTGCAGTTGAAAGCCGGTTATGGGTATTGCCCGGATAGCTTTATCCACCATGGTTTGTGGCAAAATGCTCCAGCCCAACCCGACGGAAACCATCATTTTGATGGTCTCCAGGTAGTTGGTGGACAGGCCCACGCGCAGTTCGATATCCAGCGGCGTGACCGCCCGTTCCAGCAGTTCGCGCGTGTAGGTGCCCCGGGCCGGGAGGATGGCGCTATACTCGGCCAGCACGGTGGCGTTGCGTCTCTTCCGGGCCGCCAGTGGATGCTCATGGTCGACCACAATGCTCAAGGGATCGTCCCATATCGCGGTGGTAAGCAGGTTGGGAGAGGGGGTTGGCGGCAGGGTGACGATCCCCAGCTCCAGCTCCCCCCGTTCCACCGCCTGGCAGGCCGCTTCGGAGTCCATGAAGTGCAGATCCAGCACGACATCAGGATAGTTTGCTGTGAACGTGCGCAGTACCGGCGGCAGGCGGTGCAGGCCGATATGATGGCTGGTGCCGATGCCGAGGCGGCCTGTGGTGGCGCGGTCAAGATTTGCGATGGCGCGGCGGCTGTCTTCCATTTCCGCCAGAATATGGCCGGCTCGCGGCCACAGCATTTGGCCCGCTTCGGTAAGTGTGATCTGCCGCCCGATGCGATCGAACAGGCGAGCCCCCAACTGTTGCTCGAGGGCCGTGATCCGTTTGCTTACCGCCGGCTGGGTCAGGCAGAGCTGCTCCGCGGCGCGGGAGAAAGAGCCGGTAGTGGCGACGGCGACAAAAGCCTGTAGATTGTGTATATCCATGATTTATAGAATACATAAAAAATATGAATTTGTGTAATGAGTGCGGTCGTACTAGACTTGGCCTGTAACAGAGGAGAAGCAAGATGCCAGGCAGAACCCTTTACGATAAATTGTGGGACGCTCATGTGGTGCGCAGCGATGCTGATGGTACGGCGTTGATCTATATCGATCGCCATCTGGTGCATGAGGTAACTTCGCCCCAGGCCTTCGAAGGGTTGCGGCTGGCCGGCCGCAAGCCCTGGCGAACCGGAACCATTCTGGCAACGCCGGACCACAATGTGCCCACGGTGGGCCGTGGCAGCGGCATCGCCGATCCCGTTGCCCGGTTGCAGGTGGAGACGCTGGATCGGAACTGCGCCGAATTTGGCATTACCGAATTCAGGATGGATGATCCACGCCAGGGCATCGTGCACGTCATCGGTCCGGAAGAGGGGGCTACCCTGCCGGGGATGACCGTCGTCTGCGGTGATTCCCACACCTCGACGCATGGAGCCCTGGGCGCGTTGGCGCATGGTATCGGCACCTCCGAGGTGGAGCATGTCCTGGCTACCCAGTGTCTGCTGCAGAAGAAGTCGAACAACATGCGGGTCACTGTTGATGGCAAGGTGGGCGCGGGTGTGACCGCCAAGGATATCGTACTGGCGGTAATCGGCGAGATTGGTACTGCCGGGGGTACCGGTTATGCCATCGAATTTGCCGGCGAAGCGATTCGGAATCTCTCCATGGAGGGGCGCATGACGGTGTGCAACATGGCGATCGAGGCTGGCGCCCGTGCCGGGATGGTGGCGGTGGATGACAAGACCATCGAGTATGTCAGGGGCCGGCCCTGGGCGCCTGCTGGCGAGATGTGGGAGCGCGCTGTTGTCGCTTGGCGTGAGTTGCACAGTGATGCCGATGCGTTGTTCGATCGGGAGGTGTCTATCGACGCCACCACCATCCGGCCGCAGGTTACCTGGGGAACGTCACCGGAGATGGTTGTGCCGGTTGACGGTACGGTTCCTGATCCGCGGCTGGAGTCCGACCCGGTCAAACGGGAGGGGATGGAGCGCGCACTGGTTTATATGGGGTTGCAAGCAGGAGAACCGGTTACTGGTATCCGGCCCGATAAGGTATTCATCGGTTCCTGTACCAATGGGCGGATTGAGGATCTGCGAGCAGCCGCAGAAGTGGTGCGCGGCCGCAAGGTAGCGGCCGGCATTCGCCAGGCACTGGTGGTGCCTGGCTCCGGTCTGGTGAAACAGCAGGCCGAGCAGGAGGGGCTGGATCGGATCTTTATTGATGCCGGTTTCGAGTGGCGTGAGCCGGGCTGCTCGATGTGCCTGGCAATGAATGCCGACCGGTTGGAGCCGGGCGAGCGTTGCGCCTCCACCTCCAACCGTAATTTTGAGGGGCGCCAGGGGCAGGGCGGGCGTACCCATCTGGTAAGCCCCGCCATGGCGGCGGCGGCTGCGGTGGCCGGGCATTTTATCGATGTCCGGCAGATAATACAGGAGCAACAACGATGAAAAAGCTTGCATTTGTGATTGTATGCGGGTGGTTGCTGATCGGAGAGTCCGTCTTGGCGGAAGGCTTTACCCTCTTCAGCAGTGATGTCAGCGGCCAGCTGTCGGAAGCGCAAGTGTTTTCCGGTTTCGGCTGTAACGGAAAGAATATTTCACCACAACTGAAATGGGAAAATGCGCCGGAGGGCACCCGGAGTTTTGCGGTGACGGTCTATGATCCGGATGCCCCCAGCGGAAGCGGCTGGTGGCACTGGCTGATTTTCGATATTCCGAAAAATGTTACCTCGCTTAAGGCCGGCGCCGGGAATATCGAAAGTGGGCTTGCGCCAAAGGGGGCGGTACAAAGCGTAACCAGTTTTGGCGTTGCCGGTTATGGTGGCGCCTGCCCGCCACAAGGGGATAGTGCGCACCGTTATCTCTTTACGGTCTACGCACTCAAGGTCGACAAACTGGAGCTGGATAGTAACGCCATGCCCGCGCTGGTCGGGTTTATGCTCAACCGGAACGCCCTGGCCAAGGCTTCATTGGTTGCCTATTACGCGCGTTGAGTCAGCCTGTAGCGTATATTATATAGAGATAACCTCATGGATAAATTCAGCACCCTCGATGGCATCGTCGCGCCACTGGATCGGGCCAATGTGGATACCGACGCCATCATCCCCAAACAGTTTCTGAAATCGATTCAGCGCAGCGGCTTCGGCTCCAACCTGTTTGATGAGTGGCGTTATCTGGACAGTGGAGAGCCGGGTATGGACAACAGCTCGCGGCCGTTGAACCCGGATTTTGTCCTCAACCAGCCGCGTTATCAAGGAGCGCAGATCCTGCTGGCCCGGGACAATTTTGGTTGCGGCTCCAGCCGGGAACATGCCCCCTGGGCGCTGCTTGATTATGGTTTCCGGGTGATTATTGCGCCGGGTTTTGCGGATATCTTTTATAATAACTGCTTCAAGAACGGCATTCTTCCCGTTGTTCTGGCGGCGGATATAGTGGAGCAGCTGTTCACAGCGGTGGCAGCGCAACCCGGTTACCGGCTCAAGGTTGATCTGGCGGCGCAGACGGTAACAACAGCTGATGGCACCGTTTATCCCTTTTCAGTCGATGCCTTCCGCAAGCGCTGTCTGCTCAACGGGCTGGACGAGATCGGTCTGACCCTGCAGTATGCCGATGAAATCCGGGCGTACGAGCGGCGGCGCAAGGAGCAGGCTCCCTGGCTATTTATGGATGTAGGTCAATGACAAAAAAACTGCTTGTTCTCCCCGGAGACGGAATTGGACCGGAAATTGTCGCCGAGGCGGTCAAGGTGCTGGACGCATTGCGGCAGGCGTTCGGCCTTGCTGTCGAACTGGAGCGGGGATTGATTGGTGGCGCCGCCTATGATGCCACCGGTCACCCGCTGCCCGAGGCAACGCTGGATCTGGCCCGTGCAGCAGATGCGGTTCTGCTCGGCGCCGTCGGTGGCCCCAAATGGGAGTCGCTGGATATTTCGGTTCGTCCGGAAAAGGGGCTGCTGGGGATCCGCGCAGCGCTGGAGCTGTTTGCCAATCTGCGCCCGGCCGTTCTCTATCCGCAGCTGGCCTCGGCCTCCACCCTGAAGGCCGAGGTGGTGTCCGGGCTGGATATCATGATTGTGCGCGAGCTGACCGGCGGGATCTATTTCGGCAAGCCGCGTGGTGTCCGTACCCTCGCTGGCGGTGAGCGCCAAGGGTACAACACACTGATCTATTCCGAGTCCGAGATACGCCGCATCGGCAAGGTGGCTTTCGAGATCGCCATGCAGCGTGACCGCCGGGTTACCTCGGTGGACAAGGCTAACGTGCTGGAGTGTACCGAGCTGTGGCGGGAGGTGATGCAGACGCTGGCTGCGGACTATCCCCAGGTGGATCTGAGCCACATGTATGTGGACAATGCCGCCATGCAGCTTGTGCGGGCGCCGAAACAGTTCGATGTGGTGGTCACCGGCAACATGTTCGGCGATATCCTGTCGGATGCAGCGGCCATGCTGACCGGTTCGATCGGCATGCTGCCGTCGGCATCGCTGGATGAGCAGAACAAGGGTATGTACGAGCCGATCCACGGTTCTGCCCCGGATATTGCCGGACAGCAGGTCGCCAACCCACTGGCGACCATCTTGTCGGTGGCGATGCTGTTGCGCTACTCGCTGGGTGAACAGATGCTGGCGCAACGGATTGAGAATGCAGTGCAACGGGTACTGGAGCTGGGGCTGCGCACCGCGGATATATACAGCGAAGGGTGCCAGCGGGTCAGCACGGGGCAGATGGGTGATGCGGTGGTTGCCGCCTTGTTGGAGCAGAGTCGATGAGAAAAATGTTTGATGTTGCCGTCGTGGGCGCCACCGGCGCTGTCGGGGAGACCATGATTGCCATCCTGGAGCAGCGGGATTTCCCGGTACGAAATCTTTACCCCCTGGCCAGCCATCGCTCTGCTGGCAAAAGGGTTCAGTTCAAGGGGAGATCGGTTACCATTGGCGACCTGGCCGGGTTCGATTTCTCCAAGGCGCAGATTGGACTGTTCTCGGCGGGCGGCCCGGTCTCTGCGGAATATGCGCCAAAGGCCGCGCAGGCGGGTTGCGTGGTGATCGATAACACCTCTCACTTCCGTTACGATGATGACATTCCGCTGGTGGTGCCGGAGGTGAATCCGCACGCTATCGCCGGTTTCCGCGAGCGCGGCGTTATCGCCAATCCCAACTGCTCCACCATCCAGATGCTGGTTGCGTTGAAGCCGATCCACGATGCGGTGGGAATCGAGCGGATCAATGTCGCCACCTATCAGGCGGTATCCGGCACCGGCAAGGAGGCCATTGAGGAGCTGGCCTCCCAGACGGCCAACCTGCTCAACGCCAAACCTGTCGAGTCGAGGGTCTATCCGAAACAGATCGCCTTCAACGTCATTCCCCATATCGATCTGTTCCTCGATAACGGCTACACCAAGGAGGAGATGAAGATGGTCTGGGAAACCCGGAAGATTTTTGAAGATAATGTGATACAGGTCAACCCCACCGCCGTCCGTGTTCCTGTATTCTATGGCCATTCCGAGGCATTGCACATCGAAACCCGGCAGAAAATCCGCGCCGATGAGGCGCGCCGGTTACTGGAGAAGGCGCCGGGTGTCGCCGTGGTGGATAGGCGTGAACCGGACGGCTATCCCACGGCGGCTGTGGAGGCGGCAGATTGCGATCCGGTCTATGTGGGTCGCATCCGGGAGGATATCTCGCATCCAAGAGGATTGAACCTGTGGGTTGTAGCTGACAATGTGCGTAAAGGGGCGGCCTTAAATAGTGTTCAAGTGGCGGAAATATTGGCCGATAAGCATTTGTAAGGTATATTAAGAGCACTAACACTATGCACAGCTGCAATTTTTTTGGTATGAAAATGATTTTTCAGTCTGGGGAAAAAGGAATGGCTGTTACAAAGGGAATGATTCGGACATTGCTTGTCCTGCTTTTTATGTTGCCCGCCGGAGCCTATGCGCTCGGGCTTGGTGATATCAAGGTGCGCTCGTCCCTGGAGGAGCCTTTTGATGCGGAGATCGCGCTGACCTCCGCCAGCAGGTCTGTTCTTGATTCCTTGCAGGTAAGACTGGCTTCCAGCGAAGATTTTGCCCGGGTAGGAATCAAGCCCGCCGCAGCTGTCAAACTGCTTTCTTTCGAGGTGATAGAGAAACCTGCCGGCGGTGCGGCTATCCGCATTACCACTCCGGAACCAATTCATGACCCGTATCTCAATTTTTTGATCGAGGCCAACTGGGGACGTGGCCGGGTATTGCGCGAGTACACGGTGTTACTCGATCCGCCCGAACTGACAGGGGAGGATACCCCCATTATCGAGGCGCCCGTCGTCTCGGCGACAGAGCCGGCGATTGCTGCGCCTCCTGTCGTGCCGGATGCACCGGAGCCTCCTGCTGTCGTAGAGCCAGCGTTACCGCCAGTCGATGATGAAGGGCTGATTGCGCCGGAGATCGTCGAGCCTGAAATCATCGAACCGGAGATTATCGAACCAGAACCTCTGCCGGAGGTGTTGCCACCGGTGGCGGAAGAGGGGCTGCTCGAGCCTGCGCCCGAAGTGATCGAGCCGGTTTTCGATGAAGAGGCCGAGCTGCCCATTGCTGAAACAGAGCCGGTGGTTTCGCCCGGACAGGGGGAGCCGTTCGTTGATGTGGACGATGTGTCTGTCGGTAACGAGGTTGTTGCTGACGTATTTGCCCCGCTGACCTACTCGGTCGAACAGGGGGATACCTTGTGGTCGATAGCCGAGCAGATGCGGGGTGACCGGTCGGTGAGTGTCTATCAGGTGATGATGGCGCTCTTCTACAACAACCCGTCTGCTTTCATCAAGGATAATCTGAATAACCTTAAGAGCGGCTCTATTCTGCGGATTGAAGATGAGGCCGAACTCTCGGCCATCGACAAGACCACGGCGAGAAACGAGTTTTGGCAGCAGTATCGTGCATGGCAGGACTACAAGCAGATGCTGGCGAAAAACGTGGTTACGCAGGGCGAGGATACAGGTGTGGCCGAAGCGGATGCCGGCCCCGGAGAAACCGCCGATGCCTCGGCGCCTGCGCAAGACGGCCCGCAGTTGACACTGGTCAGCCCGGATGAGATCGAGCCGGCTGCCCCGGCGGTGGCCGACAGTGCGGGAAGCGCCGAGGGCGAAGTGGCAGAAGGGGAGAGTCTTGCGGCCAAGAGCGCGGGTGAACTCCAGGCCATGCGGGATGAGATTCTGGCCGAGATAGAGAAGAGCGGCGCCGGCAGCGCCCAGAATCAGGTGCTGAGAGAGAAGCTGGCCGCTCTTGAAGAGCAGATTGCCAGTGCACAGCGGGTGGTTTCCGTCAAGGATACCGAACTGGCTGCCATGCAGCAGAAAGTGGCGGACGCCAACGCTGCCGGGCTGGCCGGCGAAGCGGAGGGAGCGGAAGAGGGGTTGATGGCGAAACTCAATCGCAGCCCTCAGTTGATGGGTGTTCTTGGCGGCGTGATTCTTTTGCTGCTGGCATGGTCATGGTTAATGTTCCGGCGCCGTAGCGAAGAGAAGCGGGCGATGGCTACGCTGGTCGCAGCGGAAGACAGGGCAGCGTTTCCCTCTGAAGAAGCCGCAACGGGCAGCGCTGTTACTGAGCCAGGGGAAACGGTTTTGTCCCAGGTCGATGCCCATGTGGATGCCGGCAAGCATGCGGCCGCCGTAGCGCAGCTGACCGACGCCATTCAAAGAGAACCGGATAATGAGGACTATCGTTATCGTCTTCTGGAAATTCATTATGAAATGAAAAACAAGGAAGGGTTCTCGCGTGAGGCGGAAGCGCTTCACAGCCTGACGCGCGGTTCGGATCCGGTCCGCTGGAGCAAGGTCGCCGCCATGGGGGCTGCACTGATACCAGCGCATGCCCTGTTCAGCAGTGCGCCGGCTTTTGGGGATGAAGTGGGGGGCGATAGCGGGTTTTCTTCCGGGTCTGCCGACGGGGCGGCCCACTCCGGAGAGTGGGATGATATCGAGAGCGAGCTTCGCGAATCGTCACTGAAAAAAGACGATGAAGATCAGCTTATTGGCGAAGTGCTGGGAGACGCATCCACTGACACTGTGGCGCCGGTTGGTTCCGGAACCGGGCAGGAGGATGATGAGCAACCTTCCGATGGTGCCTGGGACGTGGAGTTCCAGATAGATGAAACGGATGAGACATCCCGGACTTTCCACATGGAGGAGGAGATCCTTGATGATCAGGGTGGCAAACCGGAGGTGGAGGAGGATATCGACTTCAATCTCTCAGATGCCATCGAAGCCCGTCAGGTTGCGAGTTCCGAAGATTCTGTCGAGCCGGAAGAGGGGGCGGATGCGAACGGAGAAGTACTTGCCTTTACTCCGCGAGGCGGAGGTGAGGAAGCAAGTGAATCCCCGCTCGGCGAGGCGGAAGCGATTGAAGAGCTGGCGTCCGAAGCTGAAAATATCGCCAATCAGCTGTCATCCGAACATGAATCGTTTGCATCGGAAAGCGAAGATGAACTGCTTGAGCTGGATGAGCAGCTTGATGAAATTGAGGAGCAGTCCTTCCCGGCGCTTAGTGAATACGATGCGATGTCGGAGGATGATGAACTGCTTGATGATGTCGATGAGATTGGTACCAAGCTGGATCTTGCCAAGGCCTATATCGAAATGGGGGATGCGGAGGCTGCCCGTAACATTCTTGATGAAGTGAATGAGGAAGGGGATAGAACCCAAAAACAGAAAGCTGCCGAACTGTTGGGGCAGATCTCCGAAGCGGGTGGTCGGTGAGCGGCCGTTGATGTTCGGGAATCAGCTGTTTTAGCTCGGATTGAGATGTAGCGAATCCATCCCCCCACGGGTTTGTACGATTGGGAAGTAACTGCGCGGATTGCCTCGGGGGGGCGCTTCAAAGCGAAGATACGAGAGCTTACAGTAAGCCAATGTAACTATTCAGCATCGTATGAAACAAGCCGGTAACTGTTCAGATTGCCCCTGAAATTCGTCAGTTCAAGGCGAAAAATGGGAGTTTACGCGTGTAAATGACCCTTTTTCAACGCGGAAATGGCGGATTTCAGGGGTGAGCTGAATAGTTACAAGCCAATAATCATTTTTCTGCGGAGAAACGGCGGTTTACAGGGGTAAGCCGGGTTGAGGTCGTTGCTTGTGAATTTATCCGTAGACTCCGGCAAGATGCACCCCGTCATTAAAATTGTCTGTTTTCTGCTGTTTGCGCTGTTTCTTACGCAGGCTCGCGTGGACGTTATCGTGTCTGCCCTGATGATATTTGTCTTCCTCTATCTTTACGGCATCCGCTTCGATCTTCGTTCTGCCTGGAAGATGTTGCGCCGTATGCGCTGGCTCTTTATCTCCATTGCAGTGACCTATTTGTGGTTTACTCCCGGTGTGCCGCTTGTTCCGCTGCTGCAGGAGTATTCTCCTACAACTGAAGGTGTGGGGGAGGCGGCGTTGCGCATTGCAACATTGGCGCTGATCGTCGTTCTGGTCAACCTGCTTTTGCACACGACCAGCCGGGAAGAGCTGATTGGCGCTATCCGGTGGCTTGTGGGGCCTCTAAGCCTCTTCGGGTTGGAGAGGGATCGCCTTGCGCTGAGAATGGTGCTGGTTCTGGATAGCGTCGATGAGATTCAGGCTTTGCTGCAGCAGCAGATGAGAACGTTCTCGGTAGAAGGAAGAAAAATTTCGCGTGTTGCATGCGCCATGGCCGGACTGTTCCAGGCCATCATCCATCGTGCTGAAACGCTCCCTTCCAGGTCGATGAATGTTGTCGAGCAGGAGTGGCCACCCTGTCTTCAGTGGTTGTATCCTGTTATATTGACCATGCTATTTGGCGGGAGCCTCCTCTATCGTTAACACAGGCTGTTGAAAAAGACTCATGCGCCACAATTCTGCGTTAACTCCATGCGGCCCAAAATGCGCATGCGCCGTCATGTGCGCCGCGTTTTTTTGCCGCTTTTGCCTTGTCTCGCACCCACCCGTGTCTCTTCAACCGCCGTTAATCCGATATACTGGGTTCCCGGGTTAACAGCATCCGGTAACATCTCCGGGGATTTCAGGATTTAATGGCTAAAGTGGCGTTCCAGCGGGAGCAAAAAGCGCGCCGCTGAATTTTATCGATATGCGGATAGCGTTGGGTGTTGAATATTGTGGTTGCGGTTACTCCGGTTGGCAGAAGCAGCCGCAGCAAAAAACTGTCCAGGGTGTAGTGGAGCACGCCCTGGCCAAAGTGGCCAATCATCCGGTGAGGATTGTTTGCGCAGGCCGTACGGATACCGGTGTCCATGCGACCGGCCAGGTTGTTCACTTCGATACCAGGGCACAACGAAGCGAGCGTTCCTGGGTTTTTGGCGCCAACGCCAATCTGCCAAAAGATGTCGTGATTCGATGGGCAAAGCCGGTATCCGGCGTTTTCCACGCCCGTTTTACTGCCCGGCGGCGCCGTTACCGGTATTTGATATTCAATCGTGCCGTCCGCCCCACTTTTCTGGCCAGGCGGGTAGCCTGGGCCTATCGGCCACTGGATGAGCGGCTGATGTCGGAGGCTGCTGGCTACTTGATGGGAGAGCATGATTTTAATGCCTATCGAGCGGTTGCCTGCCAGGCCAGCAACCCGGTGCGAACCATTCACTCCTTGAATATAAGCCGGCAGGGAGAGATGATAAGTATCGATATTGAGGCAAACGGTTTTCTGCATCATATGGTGCGTAACATCGCAGGCGTGCTGATGACCATCGGTTCGGGGGAACGGCCTCCCGTTTGGGCGCATGAAATCCTGGAGGCGCGGGATCGCAAACAGGGTGGGGTGACTGCGGTACCTTACGGCCTGTATCTTACTCACGTTCTCTATCCGGATCAGTTTGGCATTCCCTCCCGGCCAGCGTTTGTACAGCTATAAGTGGCCGAATCACTACCTCCTGCTCTATTCCTTATGGGGCCAACGGCTTCTGGCAAATCGGATCTGGCGCTGCGGCTGGTCAACGATCTCCCTTGTGAAATTATCAGTGTGGACTCGGCAATGGTCTATCGGGGTATGGATATCGGTACTGCCAAGCCGTCTAACGAGATTCTGAAAAGAATCCCTCATCGGCTTATCGACATTTGTGATCCCGTTGATCCCTATTCTGCAGCGCGCTTCCGGGAAGACGCCATCAGAGAGATGATAAAAGTCAATTCTGCTGGTAAGATCCCCTTGCTGGTGGGGGGGACCATGTTATATTTCCGAACCCTGCAGTATGGGATTTCGGAGTTGCCGGCTGCCGATCCGGTACTGAGGCTGGAACTGGAGGCTAAAGCGGAGCGCTTTGGGTGGGCGACCCTGCATGCACGGCTGGCTCAGGTTGATGCAGAGGCGGCCAGGCGCATTCATCCCAATGATCCCCAGCGGATTCAGCGCGCTCTGGAGATATACTATTTAACCGGGCGGGGTATGAGTGAACATTTTCGCGCCCGGCGAAACAGGGTTTTTCCTTACCGGGTAATAAAAGCTGTTGTCGCCCCGATACGGCGGGAGGAGTTGCATCGGCGGATCGAGAAGCGCTTTCAATTGATGCTCGACAAGGGGTTTATCGATGAGGTAGAGCAACTTTTCCGGCGCAGTGATATTCATGCAGAACTTCCTGCCATGCGCGCTGTCGGATACCGGCAAGCGAGAGCTTATCTGGAAGGTGAATATGATTACCAGACCATGGTGGAACGTGCTATCGTTGCTACTCGTCGATTGGCCAGGCGGCAGTTGACCTGGCTTCGCGCAGAGAAGGATGCTCAGTGGCTGGATGCCGGGAGCGGTGACATTTATCCACAGTTATTGAAGTTATTGACGGCCAACACCATTCGGAGAAATCGGGTATGCTATACTCGCTGGTAGACAGGGACAGTCGAAAGCGACCGGAAGTGCTATTTGGTGGTTGGCTTTTTTGAACACTATATAACAAAAAGGAGTATTCGCATGGCTAAAGGCCAAGCATTACAAGATCCTTATTTGAATGCCCTGCGCAAGGAGCGGGTGCCCGTCTCTATTTACCTGGTCAACGGTATCAAGCTTCAGGGGCAAATCGAATCTTTCGACCAATTCGTCGTGTTGCTGAAAAACACGGTCAATCAAATGGTATACAAGCATGCAATTTCGACCGTTGTTCCTGCGAGGAACGTTCGGTTGCCGGTCGTGCCTTCTGAAGAAGGGAGTGCAATGCCAGGTAACACCTGAGGTGGCATCGTTTGTTTGAGCGTCCCCAGGGGGGTGAACGTGCGGTTCTGGTTCATCTCGATTTTCCGGATGAAAAACAGCGGGAAGGTCTCGATGAGTTCAGGGAGCTTGTCGAGGCTTCCGGGGCTGTTCCGGTTACTGTCGTCAGGGGGGGGCGGCGCGTCCCTGATCCCAAATACTTTATTGGTACCGGTAAGGCCGAAGAGATTCGGCTGTTGCTGGAGTCGGATGGCCGGATCGACCTGGTGCTGTTCAATCATGCCCTGTCACCGGCCCAGGAGCGTAATCTGGAACGGCTGCTAAAGTGCCGGGTTCTGGACCGCACCAGCCTGATTCTGGATATTTTTGCCCAGCGCGCCCGCACCCATGAAGGCAAGCTGCAGGTGGAGCTGGCCCAGTTGCGGCACATGTCCACCCGTCTGGTGCGCGGTTGGACCCATCTCGAGCGGCAAAAGGGAGGGATCGGCCTCCGGGGTCCGGGAGAGACGCAACTCGAAACCGACCGCCGCCTCTTGGGAGAGCGGATCAAACATCTCACCCGCCGCCTGAAAAAGGTTGATCACCAGCGGGAGCAAGGGCGCCGCTCCCGGCACCGTGCGGAAGTTGCTACAGTGTCCGTGGTGGGTTATACCAATGCCGGCAAATCCACACTGTTCAATCGGCTTACCCGCGCCGGAGTGTATGCAGCCGATCAGCTGTTCGCCACACTGGATCCGACGCTCAGACAGCTTGAGTTGCCGGATAACCGCTCCGTGGTGTTGGCGGATACCGTCGGCTTTATTCGTCATCTGCCTCACGATCTGGTCGCTGCATTCCGCTCCACCCTGCAGGAGAGCCGGGATGCGCAGTTATTACTGCACATTGTTGACGCGAACGATCCCGAGCGCCACGAAAAGATGGAACAGGTTGAGCTGGTGCTGAAAGAGATAGGAGCCGAAAAGGTGCCCCGGATTGAGGTTTATAATAAAATCGATTTGCTGGATAATGTGACGCCGCGCAGTGAACATGATGAGTGCGGACAGGTGCGGCGTGTCTGGTTGTCGGCGGTTAGCGGCGAAGGGATGCAATTGCTCCGCGCGGCCATTGCAAAACGGCTGGCTACGGCACAGACGGAGTTGGGGTTGCGTATTCCTCCAACAGAAGGCCGGTTGCGGGCCCTGCTCTATGAGTGGCGATCCGTTATAGATGAAAAGATCGAAAACACCGGAGCCTGGCTACTGATGATCCGGGTGGATGCAAGGCATCGGGAGCTGTTGACGCGGCAGAAGGGTTTTGAAAACGTGGAAGTTGTTACCGACACCTCTTCGCCAGCGATTGAGGTTTGCGGGGATCGGCGTTTATTACATTAACCAAAACGAGCGGAGTCTATAAATGGCCTGGAATGAACCAGGAGGTTCCAAGGGAAAAGATCCTTGGGGAGGTGGAAGCGAACAGGGTCCACCCGACCTCGATGAAATGTTGAAGAAACTGCAGGAAAAGTTCGGCGGCCTTTTCGGGGGGCGCGGCGGAGGCGGTGGTGGAGAAGGCGGACTCCCTCAGGCAGGTCCAATGGGTATCGGCATCGTCATTGCGGTGCTGCTGGTAATCTGGGCGTTGTCAGGAATCTACATCGTCGACGAGGGGCGGCGGGGTATCGTTACCCAGTTCGGCGCCTTCAAGGATATTACCGGCCCGGGTCCGCACTGGCATGCCCGTTTTATTCAAAAAGTCGAAAAGATCAATGTCGATCAGATCCGCAGTGTCGAGCTGGGCTTTGGCGAAACCGGGGAGTCGGTAATGCTGACCCAGGATGAAAATATCATTGAGTTGAAATTTTCCCTGCAATATAAGGTCAAGGATGCCCGGAACTATCTGTTCAATGTTCGCGATCCCGATGTCGTTCTGCGCCAGGCGGCGGAAAGCGCCATTCGTGAAGTGGTTGGGAAAAGCACGCTCGACAAGGTGATTACTACCGGACGAACCGAAATCGCCGCCAGTACGATGACGCTGTTGCAGCAGATACTGGATCACTACCAGGTTGGGCTGGAGTTGACCAGCGTCAACATGCAGAAAGCGCAAGCGCCCGAACAGGTTCAGGATGCTTTCGCCGATGCAGTCAAGGCGCGGGAAGACGAGCAGCGCCTGAAAAATGAAGCTGAAGCCTACTCCAACGATATCCTGCCCAGGGCGCGGGGTGCTGCGGCGCGGCGTATCGAGGAGGCGAATGCCTATAAGGCAAAGGTCATTGCCGATGCGCAAGGTGAAGCAAGCAGGTTCGAGAGTGTGCTGGCTGAGTACGAAAAATCTCCAGAGGTTACGCGCAAGCGTCTCTACATCGATGCGATAGAGTCCGTCATGGGGCGCAGCACCACCCTGATGATAGATGTGGATGGTGGCAATAATCTGCTCTATCTGCCACTGGATCAGATGATGAAACGGCCGCTGCCGGTCTCCGGTTTCAACGGAGGTGAGTTGGCGCTGCCGCAGCCTCCGTTGTTGTCGGCCCCCGCTTCTGCCACCAAAGAGAAAACCAAACGTATGCGAGATAACTTACGCAGCAGGGAGGTGCGCTGATGGGTACCTACAAGACAGTTTCGCTGGTTGTCCTGTTGGGGGCGGGGATATTGCTGTCGATGTCCCTGTTTACCGTGGATGAGCGCGAATATGCCATTCTGTTCCGGTTGGGAGAGATCACCCGCTCGGACTACGAGCCTGGCCTGCATATGAAAATGCCGCTGATCAATAACGTACGCAAGTTTGATCGGCGGATATTGCCACTGGATGCACGACCGGAGTTTTTTCTCACCAGTGAGAAGAAGAACGTCAATGTCGACTATTTTGTGGAGTGGCGTATCAGCGATGTACGCCGATACTACACCGCTGTGGGCGGGCAGGAGAGTCAGGCTTTGCAGCGGCTGTCCCGCATCATTAACGATGGCATGCTGGCTGAATTTGCCAAACGGACGATTCAAGAGGTGGTCTCCGGCGAGCGGGCCAAGATAATGGATTTGGTGCAGGAGACGGCCAATCGTCATGCAAGGGTTTTTGGTGTTGAGGTTGTTGACGTGCGTATCAAGCGTATCGATCTGCCTCCGGAAGTCAGCAATTCAGTCTATCAACGGATGCGCGCCGAACGGACGCGGGTAGCCAAGGAGTTGCGCTCCCGGGGGGCGGAAGCAGCGGAACGCATCCGCGCCGACGCGGATCGCCAGCGTACAGTGATCCTTGCCGAGGCATATAGCGAGTCAGAGCGTATTCGGGGTGAAGGTGATGCCAAGGCTGCGGAGATTTATGCCAGAGCCTATGAAAAGGATCCGGAGTTTTACTCGTTCTATCACAGTATGGATGCTTATCGAAATACATTCCGGAGCAAAGAGGATGTTCTGATTGTCAAGCCGGATTCGGATTTTTTCCGGTACTTCAAAGATGCCCGGGGCGAGATCCGGAAAGACAGTGCTTCCGAGTGAGCAGGATACATTTGAATGTGGCATGATCTGTTGACGGCGGCAGCCCTGGTGCTGGTTATCGAAGGGATTCTGCCGTTCGTCAATCCGCGGGGGTATCGCCGCGCCGTGATGCAGATGGCGAACCTGGAAGATCGCATGTTACGTATCGGAGGCTTGCTCAGCATGCTGCTGGGTCTGGGGCTGGTTTTCTTGATCAAGAACTGACTGTTTGACTATGCCGGACAATGAGTACTGGCTGTTGCCTGAGGGCATCGAAGAGCTGCTCCCTCTTCAGGCCGCCCGGTTGGAGCAGCTTCGCCGCGACCTGCTCGATCTCTACTCGGCGTGGGGCTATGAGTTGGTGGTGCCGCCATTTATCGAGTATCTGGAGACCCTGCTTACGGGCGCGGGCAATGATCTTGATCTGCAGACTTTCAAGTTGACCGATCAGCTTAGTGGGCGAATGATGGGGATCCGCGCGGATATGACCCCGCAGGTTGCCCGCATCCAATCGCGCTATCTGCGGGGTGGCATGCCCACACGCCTCTGCTATATGGGAACCGTCCTGAGAACCCGGCCTGCCGGCATTGCCGGATCGCGCAGTCCATTGCAAGTTGGCGCCGAGCTGTATGGTCACGCTGGCGTAGCCAGTGATGTCGAGGTGTTGCAGCTGATGGTGGAGACTCTGGCGATCAGCGGTATCGAGCATGTACATATCGACCTGGGGCATGTTGGCATCTTCCGTGGCCTGGCGCGGCAAGCCGGGCTGGAACGGGAGCAGGAGTCCAAGTTGTTCGATGCCTTGCAGCGCAAGGCCAAACCGGAAATCAGCGCGCTTCTGGGCGGTATGAAGCTTTCTGGAAGCACGGGGCCGATGTTGCTGGCGCTTGCCGAGTTGAACGGCGGTTCCGAAGTGATGGAGCGGGCAGGCAGTGTCTTGGGTTCTGCTTCCGCCGAGGTGCAGGCCGCGTTGCTGAATTTGCAGGAGATAGCAGAACAGCTTCGGCGGCGTATTCCGGGGATCCGTCTGCACTTCGATCTCGCCGAACTGCGTGGCTACCGCTACCATACCGGAGCGGTGTTTGCCATCTATGTTCCTGGTCACAGCCAGGCGGTGGCCCAGGGGGGGCGTTATGATGATATCGGCTGTACGGCAGGTGATGCGCGGCCTGCTACCGGGTTCAGTGCCGATCTGAAAACATTGATTACGCTTGGCGCAATTCGGCCCGAGGCCCGGCGGGACGCCATTCTGGCGCCCTCCGATAGTGCTCCCGAATTACAGAAAGTGGTTGAGAAATTACGTAGAAATGGTGAACGGGTGATCAATTTACTGCCTGGCCAGCCGGTCGACGGGACTGAATTGGGGTGTAACCGTCAACTGATAGAGCAAGATGGCGAGTGGAAAATTGTCACTCTGGGCAAATAGGCGCGGGAGTTCAATGGGCAGGAATATCGTAGTTGTTGGTACTCAGTGGGGCGATGAGGGGAAGGGAAAGATTGTCGACCTGCTTACCGATCGGGTTAGCGCCGTTATTCGTTTCCAGGGCGGGCACAACGCAGGGCATACACTGGTTATCGAAGGCGAAAAAACGGTATTGCATCTTATTCCATCAGGGATTTTGCGTGATGGGGTACAGTGCCTGATTGGAAACGGCGTGGTGTTGTCACCCGATGCGTTGCGCAAAGAGCTGGATATGTTGGAGCAACGGGGTGTGCCAGCCCGTGAACGTCTGCGCATCAGCGCGGCTTGTCCGTTAATCCTGCCCTATCACGTGGCGTTGGACGTAGCCCGCGAGCAGGCGCGGGGCCGTGCGGCTATCGGTACCACCGGGCGGGGTATCGGTCCGGCCTATGAGGATAAGGTGGCCCGCCGGGGTCTGCGCCTGGAAGATCTGTTCCACCGCAAGCGGTTTGCCGCCAAACTGGGGAGCGTGCTTGACTACCACAATTTCGTGCTGAAGCACTACTTCAAGGCCGATACGATGGAGTTTCAGCAGGTTCTGGAGGCGTCTCTGGCGATGGCCGACGAGCTTCTGCCATTGGTTGCGGATATTCCAGAGTTGCTGGATCAGTTGCGCAGGGAGGAGGCGAGCATGCTGTTTGAAGGTGCTCAGGGGACCTTGCTGGACATCGACCACGGCACTTACCCCTTTGTTACCTCTTCTACCACCACTGCCAGCGGAGCGGGGAGCGGCAGTGGTATTGGACCGTGCAGCATGGATTACGTACTGGGGATCACCAAGGCCTATACGACGCGTGTAGGCTCAGGCCCTTTCCCTACCGAACTGTTCGACGAGATGGGCGAACATTTGGCGCGGCGCGGGCATGAATTTGGGTCGACCACCGGGCGTGCACGCCGTACCGGCTGGTTTGACGCCGTAGCATTACGCCGGTCCAGACAGCTCAACAGCCTTACCGGCCTTTGTATCACCAAACTGGATGTGCTGGACGGGCTGGATGTGATCCGGCTTTGTACCGGCTACCGTTCCGATGGTCAGATCCACAGCACACCGCCGGTCGGCTCTGATGACTATCAACGATATGAACCGGTGTATGAAGAGATGCCCGGCTGGCAGCAGTCCACCATTGGCGTAAAACAGTATGACAAGTTGCCAGATAATGCCAAGGCCTATCTGGAGCGCATTCAGGAGCTGGTGGAGGTGCCTGTCGACATTATCTCTACCGGTCCTGATCGTGAAGAGACCATCGTGTTGCGTCACCCTTTTGAATGAAACGTAACGATTCAGCTCGCCCCTGAAATCCGTCAGTTCAAGGCGTTCATCGCAGAAATGGCGGATTTCAGGGGCAATTTGAACAGTAACCGGCTTGTTTCATACCCTGCGGAATGGCTACCATGAAATTTGTGTTGCAGTCGCTGAACCGTCAACAACGAATCCGAACAAATAAATTAATAATCATATAAATTTCACATATAGTGCATTTCTTTTGTTCTCCCCGAAGCCGTCTGTTGAAAAGAAAAATAACTGTCATTTTTCAACAATAAAATTGGCTGCATAAATCTCGCTTCTTCTTTTTCCTGCAAGCTGAAAATTCCAACCTGTTGCCTCAGGTTCTTGTTTTGTCGGCCGATTCTCTTGCCAGATACACTGAGAATGTATTTTTTGCCTGGCGGTTCGTCGTGGGGAACTGTGAGCCAGCTCTCTTTTCTTTTTTTGAAAACGATTTATACTCTCCCCCTCGTTAAATCCGGGCGGTTTTCCCCTGTTTTCTCTCTGTTCCGAATGCTGGTTTAGATCATTTGTTTTTGTTAACCCGGCAACCCTGTGGATTGGTGTTCAGGACTTCAAGCGCTCTCCAGATCAAGGCGTCACGCGCCAGCTGAATACAAGCTGCAGTGTTGCCGGGTTAATAAATATCCGTTGATTGAGAGAGGATGCGACAACATCGTTGGGCCTGCGATTAGGCGGTCTTTTGCGGTGCTGTGGTGCTTTGACAGGAGATCTTGTCTGCCGGCGCCAGCACGCCTTGGGGCTGGCTATTACTTAACAAGGTCAAACACACTGTATTCAACTGTTTTTTGAAAAAAAGGAACCAATTCGTTGCGGCTGGCGTGTTAACAAGAAAGGACAGAAGGCAACGGGGAAAAACATAAATTTATTATGTAATGAACTTGCTGGAAATGGATAAAGTGGAAATTTTTTCTTGAATCTTCATGGCTATTTATTGATGAACGACCGGATCACTATTCTCGCTATCGTTGCCGGGTTCTTTTTTTGCAATACCGTGCCGGTTGCCTCTGCTTCTGGCCCACCGTTGCAGGATACCCCGTCGGTGGAGCATCGTGCGGCGGTAGCATTGGCCCGTCGAGGGCAGTATGAACCGGCACTGCAACGTTTGTCGGCGCTGGTCGCGGCTTACCCCTCACAGAGACGCTTTCGACATGACTATATCAGCGTGCTTGCCTGGGCGGGACGTGATGTGGAAGTGTTGGCGCAGTTGCCAGGCATCAATCTCAAGCAGGCGCCAGGATATGTTCTGATGGCAATCGGCAAGTCGGCGCGTAACCGGCAACAGCCGGAGCTGGCGATCGAGGTCTATCGCATTGCCCTGAAGCGAGGTAAAGAAAAGCGGCAGGCCCGTCTTGGCCTGGCGCTGAGTCTGGCGGAGGCTGGCTATGCGGCCGATGCCGAAGATCAGATGAAAGTTCTGTTGAAGTCCGAGCCCGGTTCCATCGAGTTGCTTGAGGCGTTCGCCTATGTGAAAGAAATGGACAGGGATTTTGCTGGGGCCATCGGTCTCTATGACCGCGTGCTGAGGAGAGATCCTGCTCACCGGGCGGCCCGTCGGGGCAGGATTCTGAACCTGATGCGTCTGGGGGCGACCGATGAAGCGGTGCGGCTGCTGCAAAGAGAGAGCGGATTGTTTACTGCGAAAGAGCGGGAGATGATAGCTGGAAATTATGCGGCGACGGTTGTTCGCTGGGGGCGGCTTCCGACAGTGAATCCTGCTGACCGGCATCAGGATACGGACAAGGCCATCGCGTTACTGCGGAGCCGTTATCAGCAAATGAAAGATAAAACGGGAGTAGCCGCGCTTCGCAATCGCTTTGAGCTTGTCAATGCCTACCGGAACCGGCGCTTCATGCGTGAGGCGGTGATGCTGTACGAGCAGCTGACCGGTGACGGAGTCAAACAGTTTCCGCCCTATGTTTTGGCGGCTGCCGGGGAGGCCTATCTTTCTCTGCGCCAGCCGGAGCAGGCTGTTTTGTTGCTGGAAAAGGCAGTAAAGGGGTATCCCGGTGATCTGGATGCTCAATATGCGCTGTACTATGCATACCTGGAATCCGGGCAGTATGAGCGTTCGCTTGCCCACATCGATCAACTGGCGGCCTCGTTGCCAGACCGGACGTGGCGGCCAGGTGGAAATGACTGGGACTGGAGCGCCGACAAGCTGTACGCCCGAACCGTTGCCGCCCAAGCGCGGGCGTATGTTGGAAAACTCGAAAATGCCGAGCGCGAACTTCGTTCGCTGCTCATGCAGGCACCTGCCGATCCGGATGTTAGAAACGCATTTGCCGGTGTTGCTTTGTGGCGGGGGTGGCCACGGCAGGCTTTGAGTGAATATCGGATTGTATTGGCCCGGGATCCGGAAAACCCGGGTGCCCGTACCGGTGTTGGTCGCGTGGCCTATACACGGGGAGAGGTGGTTGAAACCGATGCAATACTGGACTCCCTGCTGTTGCACCATCGTGATGACCCCCATGTGCAGGAACTGGCTCGGGATGTTGGCGTTCGTGACATGCGGGAAGTGTGGCTTGGAGTAAACGCAGGCCGATCCAGTTCTGCTCTTTACCAGGGGAGCAGCGAACTGGCGGTTGAGGGATATTACTATGACAAGCCTTATCAGCCGGGACTGCGCCCTTTTTTGTTCCTGTCTCATAGCGAAGCGGATTTTTTTGGACAGACAGCCAGCCGGAATCGAATAGCGGCCGGACTGGACTATCGCGGCCGGGATGTGGTCCTCCGCGGTAGCATCAGCGATGGAGATGGATCGGCGGCTCTTTCCTTTTTTGGCGACTGGTCGTTTTCTGACCACTGGAAGGGTCGGCTGGCCCTGGACAGTTTCAGCTTGGAGACCCCTTTGCAGGCCGAACTTTCCGGGGTCGAGGCCTGGTCGTTCGAGATGGGTACGGAATATCGTTTCCATGAGAGCCGCAGCGTTGGGCTATCGGCTCGCCGTATGGGCTTCGATGATGGAAACCGCCGCAATATTCTGACAGCGTTCGGGCGCCAGCGTCTGTTCACAGGGTTGCGTTATCAACTGGATGGCGAATTGACTGCGTATCGCCAAACCAACAGTAAACGGGGTGCGGCCTACTTCAATCCCGCCGGGCAGACCAGCATGGAGTTGGCGCTGAACAATCAGTGGCAGACCTGGCGCCGGTATGAAAAGTCCCTGCATCAACGCCTGCTTGTTGGCGTGGGTGCAACCGCCCAGCAAGGTTTTGATACCAGGCCAACATGGCGGGTGGGTTATGAACACCATTGGAGTTTTAGCCGCCGGCTTGGTTTGAGTTATGGCATCAGCCGGACTCGTCCCGTCTATGACGGCGAGCAGCAATATACCACCCGTGGATTCATAAATGTTTACGCAAGATTTTGAAAATGAGCAGGCAAAATAAAAGTGCGGGATACCGGATAGCAGGCTGTCACTGGCCAATACTGTTTCTCCTGTTGATGGTAGCGCCGGGAGCCGGGGCAGAGCTTATCGTGCTCTCCTATCATGAAGTCGATCATGCCCCGGAACGCCGGAAGGATTTCAAGGCTATGTCAATGGATACCTCGGAGCTGGCGAAACAGTTCTCCTGGCTCAAGGAGCATGGATATGTGTCGGTAAACATCGATGATCTGCTGGCCGCCCGGCGGGGAGAGCGCCCCCTGCCGGACAAGGCTGTTCTGCTCACCTTTGATGATGGCTATCGCGGGATGTACAAACAGGTCTATCCACTGTTACGTGCATTCGGGTTTTATGCAGTGATCGCCGTAGTGGGGCGTTGGCAGGAAACACCCTTGGCTGAAAAAGTTCTCTATGGAAGCGACCTGGTGCCCCGCGACTATTTTCTGCGCTGGGCCGAAATTCGTGAGATGGTCGATTCCGGGCGGGTAGAGGTTGCTTCCCACAGTTATGATCTTCACCACGGTGTTCTCGCCAATCCGCAGGGAAACAGCCAGCCAGCCGCGGTGACGCGGCGCTACAGCGTCAAAACAGGCCAGTACGAGAGTGATGAGCAGTACCGCCAGCGTATTCGAAGCGATCTGCAGCGCAACTCCGACTTGATTGCGCGAAAGACAGGAACCAGGCCGCGGGTGATGGTATGGCCGTACGGTGCATACAGCCAGACCACCATTGATATTGCGCGTGAAGTGGGTATGCCAATCACGCTGACACTCGATAGCAAAAAAGTGGACATTGGAAATCTCGGTAGCGTTGGCCGTCTGCTTATTGGCCACGGCACCAATCTGGAGAATTTTGTCTGGCAGATAAACAATCACAACAAGCCTCCGGTTGAACCGGTGCGTGTTATGCACCTGGATCTCGATTATGTCTACGACGCCAATCCCCGGCAGCAGGAGAAGAATCTGGACAGACTCCTGGACCGCGTCAAGGCGATGGGGGTCAATACGGTGTATCTGCAGGCGTTCGCTGATCCCGACGGTGATGGTAATGCGGACGCTCTCTATTTTCCCAATCGCCATTTGCCCATGCGCGCCGATCTCTTCAACCGCGTGGCCTGGCAGTTGTATACGCGCGTCGGAGTCAAGGTCTACGCCTGGCTGCCGGTGCTGGCCTACGATCTGCCGCCGGATCACCCGTTGGCCGATGCGCGTGTGGCCGCCTGGCCTTCCCGCAAACCGGAAGCCGGGAGTTACCGGCGTCTGTCGCCTTTCAACGGGCAGGCATTACGTTTCGTAGGTGATATTTACGAAGATCTGGCCAAGCACGCCTATTTTGAGGGGCTTGTTTTTCATGATGATGCCTATCTGAGTGACTTCGAAGATGCCAGTCAGTGGGCGCTGCCGGTCTACCGGCAACAGTGGAAAATGCCGGCAGATATCAAAACAATTCGGGACGATCCCGAGCTTTTCAGGCGCTGGTCCCTGCGCAAGACCGAAGCCCTGGCCCAATGGACCGATGCGTTGACCGAGCGCGCCCGTTTGTATCGCTCCCGGATCAAAACAGCGCGCAACATGTATGCAGCAGTGGTGATGAATCCCGATGCCGAAACCTGGTTTGCCCAGTCGATGGAGGTGTTTCTGAAACACTATGACTATACGGCGGTGATGGCAATGCCTTATATGGAAAAGGCCAAAAACCCGAACGCCTGGCTGAAAAAACTGGTAAGCCGCATCGCCGCCATTCCCGGTGCGCTGGACAAGACGGTGTTTGAGCTGCAGAGCGTTGACTGGCGAAGCGGGACGCCGGTAGATGCGAAGACATTGGCGGAACAGATGCGTCTGCTGCAGCGCAATGGCGCCCTCAATTACGGCTATTATCCCGACGACTTTATAGCGGGGCGGCCAGCAGTTGAGTGGATTCGTCCAGAGATATCCTTGAAATTCATTCCAAAGGAGAAGTAGCCATGGAGAGCTATCTTGGTTTTGCGCTGGCCTTTGCCTACTTCTACCCGCTGTCCATGGCGTACGTGTGGATGGTGGGTGGAGTACTGTATTACATTCAGTGGGAGCATGGCCGCCCTCTTGGAGCCGAAGGGCTGGATGACATGACAGATTATCCCGCTGTGAGCTTGCTGGTTCCCTGCCACAACGAAGGTGAGAATCTGCGCGAAACAATCGCGGCGCTGGACAACCAGAACTACCCCGAGTTCGAGATCATCGCCATCGATGATGGCAGCACCGACGGCACGGCCGCGCTTCTGGATGAACTGGGCAGACAGTACCGGCGCTTACGGGTGGTTCACCTGGCGGAGAACCAGGGGAAGCCCACTGCCTTGCGGATGGGCGCCATGGCGTCACCGCATGAATTTCTGATCTGTATCGATGGTGATGCGTTGCTGGATGCCAATGCAACCGGCTGGATAATGAAGCATTTTGTTGCCAGCAGCCGTGTGGGTGCGGTTACCGGAAATCCCCGGGTGCGTACACGTTCTACTCTGCTGGGCAAAATCCAGGTAGGTGAGTTTTCCTCCATCGTTGGGCTTATCAAGCGGGCCCAACGCATTTACGGCCGGGTGTTCACCGTTTCAGGCGTTGTGGCCGGGTTTCGGAAATCTGCTTTGCAGCAGGTGGACTACTGGAGCATGGATGCCATTACCGAAGACATTGATGTTAGCTGGAAGTTGCAACTGCAGGGATGGGATATCCGTTTCGAATCCAATGCCCTGTGCTGGATTTTGATGCCCGAGACGCTCAAAGGCCTGTGGCGGCAGCGTTTGCGCTGGGCCCAGGGTGGTGTCGAGGTGTTCACCCGTTATCTGCCAGAGATCCTGACCTTTCGCCAGCGGCGCATGTGGCCGTTATGTCTGGAGTATCTGGTTAGCGTATTGTGGGCCTATACCCTTGTCGTTCTGTTTTTTATCTGGCTGCTGGCGCAATTTGTTCCGCAAATTGCTGAAACGGTCTCGTTGTCCATGATGCCGGGATCCGCCAGTTTGCTGCTGGGGATAACCTGCCTTATCCAGTTTGCCGTGAGTTTCTATATCGACGGGCGTTATGAAAAAGGCCTGGGAAGGCTTTACTACTGGATGCTGTGGTATCCACTGGTTTATTGGTTGATTAACATGTTGACCCTGGCCGTCGCTGTGCCAAAGGCTTTGCTGAGGCCGCGCGGCAAACGCGCGACCTGGGTCAGCCCTGACAGAGGAGTACGTCCGTGAATTCGCTGATTATTGAAAACTCTCGCCGCCAAGGTCCGGTGCGCATGCTTGTTCAAGGGGGACTCACCCTGTTTTTCTGGTGTTTTTGGGTTTATCTGATGTTACCCCTTGCCGCTCCGTTGGCGTCTCTGATGGGGCTGGAGTTTCCATGGCTTGCATCGACAACGTCCACGGAATATCTTTGGTTGATTTTCCCGATTCTGCTTTTTGCCGGCATCGTCATGCTCGGCATGGAGTTGTGGGTTATCTACAATATGTTTTTGGATCGCCGCAGCAAGCGCCAGGAGCAGTTGGGTGTCGTTTACCGAAACGAGCTGGCTCGCCACTTCGGCGTGGGGGCGGATGAACTGGAAAACTGGCACTGTTCCGGACAGATGATTATCCGTTTGACGGAAGAGGGAGATGTTTCCGACGTCGAGGTAAGAAAACCGTTCGTTACCAACTTGCAGCCAGCCAGTTGCCGGGCGGTCAAGGCCCGACCGGAAAGCGGCTCCGGGTGTTTGGACGAGGGAGCGCTTTGCCGGTTGTCTTGCTAATCCGTACGTGGCCGGGTTAAAGCGGATTTAACTTGTTACCAGGTGGATTGACTCCGGAAAATACCGGATTTGGCGTCTGGAGTCTGCGCGGAATTGGAAGAGGTTATTCCCAACGGAAACTCGCAGCGCCGACAGCAGTAAAGAGCAGACTCATCAAGGTCAGCACCCCCAGTTGGGGGGCGATGTCGATCAGGTTTGCGCCATCGATCATGATTGCCCGGGCACCATCGACAAGGTGCGTCAGTGGCAGCAGTTGCGCCAGTTGCTGGATGACAGGTGGTGAGCCTTCCAGCGAAAACCAGACACCGGACAGAAAGATCATCGGCCAGCTGATCAGGTTGAGCAGACCAGCGGCCAGCTCTTCGCTGGAGAGACGGGCGGCTATCAGCAGACCCAGGCTGATCATGCTGATGGTGCCAAGGGTAAAGATGATGAACAGATCCAGCCAGGAACCGAACATGGCGAAATCCACGAACAGATTGGTTCCGGCAAACACGAAGGTGGTGATGGCCATGATCAGCCAGAGCCGGGATGCGATCTGTGCAGTGAGAAATTCAAGGGCGCTGAGTGGAGTGGCCTTGAGCCGTTTCAGTACGCCGTTTTTACGGTAACGCACGATCACATAGCCGATGCCGAACAGGGCGCTGAACATCATGTTCATAGCCAGTATGCCGGGGATCAGCCAGTCCACGTAGCGGATTGCCTTGCCGGTGACGCTCTGTTTGCTGAATTCAGTTTGTGCTGCGGTGCCCCGCAGAATTCTTTCCAGCAGATAGCCGCGCGGTGACTCCTCGTTGATCCAGTAACGTTTTTGTTCCGGATCGAACAGCATGTCCAGTTGGTGACGTTCCAGCCTGACAAGGGCGGGTTGCAGGTCGGTTATCGGAATAAACTGGATATGTTCCGTGGCGAGAAAACCGCTCTGCTGCTTTTTATCCGCGGTCTGCGCGCCATAGACCCCAACCTTGTACAGATCGATCTTGTCCGTGGAAAAGGCAAAGGCGAATCCGGCCACGATAAGAACGGGAAACAGAATATTCCAGGCCAGCGCGGCCCGGTCACGAAAAAACTCGATATTTCTTGCCGCCAGAACAGCAAAAAAGTGTTTAAAGCGGAAGTTTTTTATTCTCTGGGCCGGGGCCGTTTTCATGTGCGCAGCTCCTTGCCGGTCAGCTGCAGAAACAGGTCATCAAGGGTGCGCTCGCGGATGCGCAGGTGAGCAAGCGATACACCGGCGTCGATCAGCTGCTGAATAGTCTGATCAACATCGTGGGTGATAATCTCACAGCTGTCGCCATTTTTTATAACCGGCATTGGCAGCTCCCTGTTGGCGAGTTCGGTCGTGGGAAGTATGGCGACCACATCTGAAAAATGCTGGGCCAGAAGTTGTTGCGGAGTTCCTTCCGCAATGATTTTTCCATGATCCATGATGATGATTTTATCGCACAGCTCGTAGGCCTCTTCCATGTAGTGTGTGGTGAGGATAACGGTCTTCCCCTGCTTCTTTATGCCATGCACCAGCTCCCAGAAATTGCGGCGCGCCTGCGGATCCAGGCCCGTGGTCGGCTCATCCAGAAACAGAATTTCAGGATCGTTGATCAGTGCCAGCGCCAGCAGCAGGCGCTGGCGCTGGCCGCCGGAGAGCTTGCGGGTGTCACGGTCCAGAAACTCATGCAGGGCGCAGCGCTCGACCAGCTCCTCTACGGGCAGGGTTTTGTCATACAGGCGTTGAAACAGCTTCACTGTTTCCCGTACGGTGATGAAATCCTGCAGAGCGGTGGTCTGGAACATGATCCCCGCTTCATAGCGAAATCTGTCTCCCAGCGGGAGGCCCTGGTAGATGATTTCACCGCTGGTAGCGGCGGTGATCCCCTCCAGCATCTCAACTGTGGTGGTTTTGCCGGCACCGTTGGGACCGAGCAGACCGAAACAGCTGCCACGCTCGACCGTGAAACTGACACCGCGTACCGCCTGCACATCCTTGTAGTGCTTGACCAGGTCCTGTATCTGCAGAAGGGGTGGCATCAGCGGACCGCCGGCCGTTTGGTCAACACCAGCTTGCCAGCCCCTCGGGACGTTCCAGTAGCTCTTTGATGTTTGCCTCGAGGATTTTGTAACCTACATTGCCGTACAGTTTCTGCCGCCCCTCGTTGAATATATAGGTCGGGCTGCCTTCCACCTTGAAGTCATCGCGCAGCTTGAGATCGCTGCACAGGGCGGCCATTGCGGAGCCGTCATGCAGCAGTTTCAGCAGAGAGTTGCGCGGCAGTCCCAGTTCCTCCGCCAGGGCCATCTGGCAATCTGCACTGCCTACATCCTTCATATCGCGGAAGAATGCCAGCCGTAACTGCCAGATCGCCTGCTCGAACAGGCTGCGTCCATCGAAGGAGGCGATCGGTTCCGGACTGATCTCCCCCAGTTGTTCCAGCAGCTGTACCGCTTTCAGGAAAAGGTGGGCGCTGGCGGAGCTTTTGGGAACGTTTTTGCTCCAGATTTCCGGGGTGATCTCCACGTGAGGAAATCCTTTACAGACCTCGACTACATGCTGTCCAAATCCGGCATATCCTCCTTTCTCTTTCCAGCCTTCGCCGATACGCTGTTCGGTGCAGCCGAAGATGGGGATGAAGTGGTAGCTGATTTGGATTTGCGGACCGAAGCGCTGTTTGAGTTCGTCAATCCTGATCTGTGCAGTGTATGCCCAGATGCACAATACATCTGAAAAGTAGGCGATGTGCAGTGGTTCGGTGGTTCTGTTCATGGCAGGTACCTGGTGTTTATTAACCCGGCCACATAATATATCGTATTCAGAGTCTCAGGCCTCTCCCCTCTCGGCGTTGCGTGCCTTGCCAGGGGAACGACCCTTGCCGGCGGTACGCGCCTTGACAGGGGAGAGGCCTGAGACTCTGAATACGACATATTATGTGGCCGGGTTAATAGTTATTGTTGAAGATTGCGAATTATGTAGTGGGGCAGCATCAGTTCCAGCTCTATGGTTGACAGATTCAACCCCAGCTCGCGCAGGCTGGTTACCTCCATCTGTTCGTAACCGCAGGGATTGATGCGCTCAAAAGGGGTCAGATCCATATCAACATTGAGGCTGAGTCCGTGATAGGAGCAGCCGCGCCGTACCCGCAGTCCCAGTGCCGCGATCTTCGCGCCGGCAACATAGACCCCCGGCGCATCATGGCGGGTCTCTCCCTTGACCTGATATTCCGCCAGCAGATCGATGATACTCTGTTCCATTGCTGTCACCAGCTGCCGTATCCCCCATCGGCGCCGCTTTAGATCGATCATCAGGTAGGCAATCAGCTGGCCTGGCCCGTGATAGGTGACCTGACCCCCCCGGTCGGTTCTTACCACCGGAATATAGCCGGCGTTCAGGATATGATGCTCTTTGCCGTTGGTTCCCAGGGTGAACACCGGGGGATGTTGTACCAGCCAGAGTTCATCGCTGGTGCTGCTGTCGCGCCGGGCGGTAAAGTCGCGCATCTTCTCCCAGATGCGGGTGTACTCCCGCAGGCCCAGTTGACGGACTTCAAGCTGTGGCAGGTGAGTCAGATCGGGCAGCGGCTGGCTCATAGCGCCATCAGTACCTGTTCGCAGGCGGTCAGATCCCGGTAGATGGCATCCAGTTGCTGACGGCTGTCTGCCCGCAGCCGGATGGTGATTGAGCTGTATTTTCCGCCCTTGCTGAGGCGCGTGGTGATCTCAAGCTGCGCGGTTTCGGTGGTATGGCGATCGATGATTGTCCTGACCTCTGCCTCGAGGGTATCGCTGGTGCGCCCCATCACCTTGATGGGGAAGTCGCAGGGGAAGCTGAGCGGGGAGTCCTGGTCTGTCATCGGCGGATCAGTGGTCTGTTTCGCCACCATCGCGCAGATGCTGTTTGTACTGCTGGTAGCGCTGGTGCATCTGCTGCCACAGCGGACCCGGTACACCATCCCCGACCGGCGCGCTGTCGAGACGGGTAACAGGCAGGATCTCCTTGGTGGAGCTGGTCAGCCAGATCTCGTCAGCACTGCGCAGCTCCGCTTCAGGAATACCCTGTTCCCGGCAGGGAATGTTGGCGGCCTCGGCCAGCTCCAGTACCAGGTCACGGGTAATCCCCGGCAGCAGCCGGTTGTCTTTCGGTGGGGTGATGAGGGTGCCGTTCCTGACGATAAACAGGTTGCTGGCCGCCCCCTCGGTTGCCCCTCCGTCGCGCAGCAGAATGGCCTCGTCCGCGTCGGCCTCCAGCGCCTGCTGGCGCAGCAGGACGTTGGGCAGCAGGGAGATGGCTTTGATGTGACAATAGCGCCAGCGGATGTCATCCAGGGTGATTGCCGAGGCCCCCCGCTCCAGTAGCGCAGGTGCCGGCGGTTTCAGCGGATTGCTCATGGCAAATACAGTCGGCGGTGTATTGGCCGGAAAACCGTGGTCACGGCTGGCGGTGCCGCGGGTGATCTGCAGATAGAGGGATTGATCTTCCGCATCGCAACGGGTTATCAGCTGCAGCAGCAGTTTTTCCCATTCGGCAGCGTTCAATGGGTTGGTGAGTTTTATTGCATCCAGACTGTGCTGCAGCCGGGTCAGATGTTCGGCCAATCGAAATGGCCGCCGTCCGTAGCAGGGGATGACCTCATAAACGCCATCACCAAAGATGAATCCGCGATCCAGTACCGAGATCTTGGCTTCTGCAAGGGGGAGAAACTCGCCGTTCAGATAGACGCTGTTTCTGTTTTTCATTGGAAAAACATCAAGATACTATCTCTGATACGGGTAAACAGGCCGCCTTCTGCAACGGCTTTGAGGGAGATTAGTGGTTGCTGGGCGATCTGTTTGCCATCCAGAACGACATTTACAGTGCCAAGTTCCCGGCCTGGCGCCACCGGCGCGACAACGGTTTCATCCACCTTCATGGTCGCCTTGAGATTATCATACTCCCCGCGCGGAATCGTGACGTAGAGCGGTTTGGTCAAGCCAAGGGGGAGTTCATCGCTTTCTCCTTTCCAGACAGGCAGTTTGGTCAGCGGTTTGTTGGCCTCATAAAGCTGATGGGTGCTGAAGAAACGAAATCCGTACTTGAGCAGTTTCTGGCTTTCGGTCGCACGGGCTTTTTCGCTGGTTGTATTCATCACTACCGATATCAGGCGCATCCCATCGCGTTTGGCAGAGGCGACCAGGCAGTAGCCCGCTGCCTTCGTGTGGCCGGTTTTCACTCCATCCACGGAGGCATCGCGCCACAGCAGCTTGTTGCGGTTGTATTGCGTGATACCGTTATAGCGGTACTCCTTTTCGGAGTTTAGTTTGTATTGCTCGGGAAAATCGCGAATCAGCGCCTGCGCGAGCAGCGCCAGATCATGGGCGGTGGTGAAGTGCTCCTTGTCCGGCAGGCCGGTGGCGTTGACGAAATGGGTGTTGTTCATTCCCAGCCGTTTGGCGTGCTTGTTCATCAATGAAGCAAAGGCCTCCTCACTGCCAGCGACATGCTCGGCCAGGGCAACGCTGGCATCATTGCCGGACTGGATAACCAACCCCTTGAGCAGCTCTGCCAGCGGAACTGTTTTGTCCACCTCCACGAACATGCGGGAGCCTTCGGTTCGCCAGGCCTTTTCGCTGATATACACCTGGTCGTCAGATTGGATGTTGTTGTTTTTCAGCTCGCTGAAGATGACATAAGCGGTCATTATCTTGGTAAGGCTGGCGGGATCCATCCGCTCGTCTGGTTTGTTCTCCACGATGAACCGCCCGCTGTTAAAATCCATCAACACATAGCTTTTGGCAGCCAGCTTGGGAGGAGAGGGTATCAGCGCCTCTGCGTGGGCGCCAACCCCTGCGAGCCACAGCAAAAGCAGAAGGGAAAGCCGTACAGCAAAGGGTATCGAGGGATTGAAAATATGCATTTTTCCGGAAAACCTATTCAGTGACAATGTGGGGGCTGCCGATGCCCTCAGCGGCCAATCGTTGTTTTAACCGCATCGCCTCTTCCCTGCTGGTCAGCGGGCCTACGCGAACTCTATAGACGGCTCGCCCGTTGACGGCGGTGCGCTGCTGGATGTGGGTGTTGTCCGCTCCCCCCTTTATCAGGGTTGATCTCAGCATTTCAGCATTCCGCTGGTTGCCAAATGCACCGGTCTGGACGTAGAACCGGGCAGCCCTGGATGGGGTCTCCGTCACCCCCGGTTCCACTGTCGCCGGAGCACGGATTCCATCGCTGGAGGCGTTGGCCAAAGGCAAAGGTGGGGTGATGGCTCTTATTTCCACCGGCGCCGTACCCTTGCGCAACATGTCCAGCCTGGCTGCTGCCGCATAGGATAAATCAATCAGCCGGTTGCCGTGAAAAGGCCCCCGGTCGTTGATTTTGACCACCACGGTGCGGCCGTTCTCCAGATTGGTTACCTGGACATAGGTGGGCAGCGGCAGTGTTCGGTGCGCGGCGGTCATGGCAAAAACATCATAGATCTCACCACTGGAGGTTCGCCTGCCATGAAATTTCTTGCCATACCAGGATGCCGTTCCCCGCTCAAAATAGCCATCACTGCTATCGAGAACATAGTAGAACTGCCCATTGACTTCATAGGAGCCTGGATTACCGTATTTGCTGCGCGGCTCCGCCTTGGGAACAGCGTCCGGAATGCTGGAGATATCAATTTTCCCCGAGGGGGCGCTGTCTTTTTCAAACGTGCCACAGGCGCTCAGCAGCCACGTGAAGAGCAGGAGGCTTCCTCTTCCATGTCTTGCCGTCCACGGCCGCCTTGGGGTCTGAACCATCTATCTCTGTTCCCGTCGATCTCTTATCTCGTTGCTCAGTTGATATACTGCCATGGCATACAGCGGGCTGCGATTATAACGGGTTATGACGTAAAAGTTGTGTAAACCTATCCAGAATTCCGGTATGCCTTCGGTTTCCAGCTCCAGCAGGCTGGCAGGCTGATCCTTTTCCAGGTGGTCAGGAACCTGAACGCCGAAATCGGGAAACCCGGTCAGGGGAACCTGCGGTTTCATCCCTTTTTTCACCAGCTCCCGGTACCTGTTTCCAGAGACCCCGGTCTGCAGGGTAACAGGTTCCCTGGGTTTCCAGTGATGTTGTTTGAAATAGTTGGCGACACTCCCGATGGCGTCGGCGGGATTATCCCAGAGATTCCGGTGGCCGTCATCATCGAAATCAACGGCGTAGCTGCGGTAGCTGCTGGAGATGAACTGCGGAATGCCCATGGCCCCCGCATAGGAGCCTTTAAGACTGAGTGGATCGATCTGCTCTTCACGGGTCATCAGCAGATACTGCTCCAGTTCACTGGTGAAAAACTTGCTGCGTGGAGGATAGTCGAAAGCGAGCGTGGTGAGGGCGTCGATTACCCGGTGCCTTCCGGTGTACCTGCCGTAGCGGGTTTCCACGCCAATGATAGCAACGATGATCTCCGCAGGTACGCCATACTCCAGTTCGGCTTTAGCCAGTGTGTCCGCATGTTCATCCCAAAAGGCGACGCCTCCCTCGATGCGCTTCTCGGTGAGAAAGATAGGGCGATACTGATACCAGGGTTTGGCTTCGGCGGGTCTGCTCATTGCCGCGACAATCTCTGGCCGCAGTTCAGCCTGCTTGAATAGCTGGACGAGGCGCTTGCCGTTGAACTGGTGCTGTTCAACCATTCTGTTGATGAAGGTGTGCAGATCGGGGTTGTCGGTCAGCTTCTCCGCTGCCGGCGCCCTGGGCGCCGGCAGCAGGGTCAAGGTGGCAATCAGGATGGCTGGTAGATGAAAAAAACGTTTTTTCATGATTGTTCGGCCTGTCGGTTGTCAGTGGAAGATCGGGGGTTGATCCATCTCGAAACCGGCTTTATCAGCGGTTGGAGATATTAAAGCACATTCATATCGCTGCGTGCTATCGCTCTGGCGGTTATCCTGAATGCGACATATATCGTTGCCGGGTCAATAGTTGCCAGGCCGATAATATGATAACTTATGCTGATTTGATGGGGCCATGCCCTGTGATGGAGTATCGCTTATGTCGCTGGAAAAAACGGATATCGAAAAAATTGCCCACCTGGCGCGGCTTGAAATCGATCCTGACGATGTGTCCCGCTATGCCCGGGATCTGTCTGTTATCCTCGAACTGGTGGAACAGATGAACCAGGTGGATACCGGGGGGGTGCAACCAATGGCGCATCCATTGCAGATGGCGCAGCGGTTACGTGCCGATGAGGTGACTGAAACCAACCAGCGCGACAAGTTTCAGCAGATTGCTCCCCAGGTAGAGGCCGGACTCTATCTGGTGCCAAAAGTGATTGAATAGGAAATCAAGATGCATGACAAGACCCTTACCGAACTGGCGGCTGGACTCAGGGCGAAGGAGTTCTCCAGCGTCGAGTTGACGCGGTATTTTCTGGACCGTATCGCCCGTTACGACGGGCAGATAAACAGCTTCATCACCGTCTGTGCGGACTATGCCCTGCAGCAGGCGCAGGCAGCCGATCAGGCCCTGGCCAACGGAGATGCCGTCTCGCTAACCGGGATTCCCCTGGCGCAAAAGGATATTTTTTGCACGGACGGAATCAGGACGAGCTGTGGCTCCCGTATGTTGGACAACTTTATCGCCCCGTACGATGCCGGGGTGGTGGAGCGCTGCAGTGGCGCAGGCATGGTGATGCTGGGCAAGACCAACATGGATGAGTTTGCCATGGGATCTTCCAACGAGACCAGCTATTATGGCCCGGTGCATAACCCCTGGGACCGGGAAGCGGTGCCGGGTGGTTCGTCAGGCGGATCGGCCGCCGCCGTGGCAGCCCGTCTCACGCCCGTGGCCACCGCGACCGATACGGGAGGCTCCATTCGCCAACCTGCTTCGCTGTGCGGTATTACCGGTTTGAAACCGACCTATGGCCGGGTGTCGCGCTTTGGCATGATCGCTTTTGCATCCAGTCTGGATCAAGGCGGCGTGATGGCCCGCTCTGCTGAAGATGCTGCTCTGCTGCTCAACGTCATCGCCGGTTTTGATGAACGTGACTCCACCAGCGCGGAACAGACGGTCCCCGACTATGGGGCAACACTCGATGAAACGCTTGCCGGTTTGAAAATCGGTCTTCCCGAAGAGTATTTTTCCGACGGCCTGGATACGGAAGTGGCCAGGATTATCGATGCGGCTGTCGACGAATACCGGAAGCTGGGCGCAGAGGTAAAAGCAATCTCCCTGCCCAATACCGGCCTCGCGGTACCCACCTACTATGTCATTGCACCGGCTGAATGCTCCTCCAACCTGTCCCGCTTTGACGGTGTGCGCTTTGGCTACCGTTGCGAAAATGCGGTGGATCTGGAAGATCTCTATAAACGTTCCCGCGGCGAGGGGTTTGGCGCCGAAGTGAAGCGCCGGATCATGATCGGAACCTATGCATTGTCCGCAGGCTATTATGATGCCTACTACCTCAAGGCCCAGCAACTCCGCCATCTTATCAGCGATGATTTCGCCAAGGCATTCGAAGAGGTGGACGTGATTATGGGGCCAACCTCGCCAACGGTTGCTTTCAATCTGGGTGAGAAGAGCAGCGATCCGGTTTCCATGTATCTGTCGGACATTTACACCATTGCGGTGAATCTCGCCGGTCTGCCAGGCCTGTCGATACCTGCTGGGTTTGTTGGTTCGCGGCCGGTGGGGTTGCAGATCATCGGCAACTATTTCAACGAGGCGCGGCTGCTCAATGTTGCGCACCGCTTCCAGCAGGTGACCGACTGGCATTTGCGCGCCCCACAACCGTTTGCAGATTAAAGGGCCAGTTATGGAATGGGAAACAGTTATCGGGTTGGAGATCCATGCCCAACTTGCCACCAGGAGCAAGATTTTTTCCGGCGCGGCCACCGCCTATGGTGCTGAGCCGAATACCCAGGCCTGCGCCGTCGATCTCGGTCTGCCAGGCGTATTGCCGGTATTGAACCGGGAGGCGGTACGCATGGCCTGCCTGTTTGGCCTGGCGGTGGATGCCGAGATTGCGCAGCGTTCCGTGTTTGCGCGCAAAAACTACTTTTATCCCGACCTCCCCAAGGGGTATCAGATCAGCCAGTATGAGCTGCCTGTTGTCAGCAAAGGGCGGTTGATTATCGAACTGGAAGATGGCGGCACCAAGACCATTGGCATTACCCGCGCCCATCTCGAAGAGGATGCGGGGAAGTCGTTGCACGAGGATTTTCACGGCATGACCGGTATCGATCTCAACCGGGCCGGCACCCCGCTGCTCGAGATTGTCTCCGAGCCGGATCTTCGTTCTGCCAGGGAGGCTGTCGCCTATATGAAGAAACTTCGCTCGCTGGTGCGCTACCTGGAGATCTGCGATGGAAACATGCAGGAGGGGTCTTTCCGCTGTGATGCCAACGTTTCGGTGCGTCCCGTTGGCGAGAAGAGACTTGGCACGCGCGCTGAAATCAAAAATATCAATTCGTTTCGCTTCGTGGAGCGAGCGATAAATTTCGAGATTGAGCGGCAGATAGATCTGCTTGAAAGAGGGGAGACGGTTGTTCAGGAGACACGCCTGTATGACGCGGCCAGGGGGGAGACCCGGTCCATGCGCAGCAAGGAGGAGGCGATGGACTATCGCTATTTTCCCGATCCGGATTTACTGCCGCTGCATGTGGACACTGCCTGGCTCGAAGAGATTCGCGCCCTGTTGCCCGAGCTGCCAGACAGCAAAAAAGAGCGCTTCATGTTCGAATATGGTCTGACAAGCTATGACGCCGCCGTGCTTACCTCCAGCCGGGAACTGGCTGATTTCTACGAGGCAGTGGAAAAGAGCTCTGGCGGGGAAACCAGGCTTGCCGCCAACTGGGTGATGGGTGATTTTGCCGCTGCCCTGAACAGGGACGGCCTCGAGATTGGAGCCTGCCCCGTCAACGCCCGCATGCTGGGTGGCCTGATTCGCCGGATTGCCGACAACACCCTGTCCGGCAAAATAGCCAAACAGGTGTTTGAGGCGATGTGGGAGGGTGAAGGTGATGCGGATAGCATCATTGAGAAAAGAGGCCTCAAGCAGATTACCGACACCGGCGCAATTGAACAGGCCATTGATGAAGTGCTGGCGGCAAATCCCGAACAGGTGAATCAATACCGGGCCGGAAAGGATAAACTGCTGGGATTCTTCGTTGGTCAGGTGATGAAGGCTACCCAGGGCAAGGCCAATCCCGCGCAGTTGAACCAACTGCTCAAGGAGAAGCTGAACTCCTAACTTACTGAACAGTCCAACATTTAGTGTTGTGGTTGAGGTGCAGGTGATCGTTATGCGTATTGTTGCCGCTGTTGCCGTATTGGTTGCCAGCTTGCTGGCGGTGGGGTGCAGTTCGACTATCCCGGTCAAGGTCGATTCTATCGTTTCCCCCGGGAACTCAACCGATAAAACCTACAGATGGTATAGCGGCATGCAGGGTGTGCCACAGGATGATCTCTACTTTCGCGAATTCAGCAGCTATTTCCGCTCCGTCCTGAAACAGCGGGGATTTAGCGAGAGCAAGGAGGATAACGCGGCCGTTGCAATCTACTTCAGCTATGGAGTGAGTCCCGGAAAGAGGGTGCAGTACACGACTTCGAGTCCCATCTATGACTGGTTTGGCGGTGATACCATCGTCTATGTGGAGACAAAAGACGAGGGGGGAGAAGCCACCCGTTCGACCCGTACCATTACCACACCGGTATATCGGCGCATGGTGGGTGTCGATGTCGCTACCCGCAGTTATACCCTGTATACCAGTTACGCCGTTCTGGAAGCAAAACGCTACCGGAGTGGGGTTGCACCAAAAGAGATGAAAACGCTATGGAAAACCACCGTCTCCACGACGGCCAGGAGTAACGATCTCCGTACGCTCATGCCGGTGCTGGCCACGGCGGCGGCGCCTTATATCGGCGTTGATACCGGTGTGGCGAAAATCGTCAAGATCAAGAAAAATGATCCGGAACTGGAGAGGCTGAAACAGCAGTCACCGTTATAACCTCCGGGTTCGGAAGAGGATCTGCCATCTGGAAACCGCGTCATGACCGTTGAAACTTGCACCCCCCCTGTGGTGATGGCCTTTTCCGGCAGTGATCCAACGGGTGGGGCGGGTATCCTTGCCGACAGTGAGGCGGTAGCCAGCATGGGCTGCCGCCTGGCGCCGGTGATTACCGCCTTGACGGTGCAGGACACCACCAATGTGTTGTCATGTGAGCCGGTTGCTGGCCGTATGGTGGTGGAACAGGCGCGCGCCGTACTCGAAGACATGCCGGTCAGTGCTTTCAAGTTGGGGATGCTTGGCAGCGTCGAGAATGCAGAGGTGGTTCACACGCTGCTGAGTGACTATGCGGGTATTCCTGTCGTGCTGGATCCAGTGCTGGTGGCCGGTGGCGGTGCCGAGCTGGCAGATGCGTCGCTGAGGCAGGCGATGCTCACTTTGCTGTTTCCGCAGACCACACTTCTTACCCCGAACAGCCACGAAGCGCGGTTGCTGGCTCCCGAGGCCGACAGTCTCGACGCCTGCGCCCAGGCGTTGGAAGGGTATGGGTGTGACTATGTGTTGATCACGGGAACCCACGAAAACACGCCCATGATCGAGAACAGCCTGTACTCCAACAGGCGCAAACTGGATAGCTGGCAATGGCCGCGTCTCCGGCATGATTATCACGGCTCCGGATGCACCCTGGCTGCCAGCGCCGCCGCTCTACTCGCACAGGGGAACGAACCTCTGAGCGCGGTGCAGGAGGCCCAGGACTATACCTGGAAGGCATTGCGGGATGGTTGCCGGCCGGGGATGGGGCAGTATCTGCCGAATCGCTATTATTGGGTCAAGAAACGGAGTGGCCGTTGATCAACGGTCTGTATGCTGTCACTGCCGCAACGGACGGGGAGATTGCCGCACGGGTGGAGCAAGTGCTTGATGGTGGTGCCCGAGTGGTTCAATACCGGGACAAGTCATCCGATTCCGACAGCCGAATGGCGGCGGCGCTGGCGCTGAAGGCGCTGTGCAAGAGATATGGCGTTCCCTTTTTGGTCAATGACGATGTGGAGCTGGCTTATGCCGCAGGTGCAGACGGGGTGCATCTGGGGGCAGAAGATGTCGCGTTGCAGGAAGCGCGGCAGAAGCTTGGTCCGGCGGCTGTCATTGGTATCTCTTGCTATAATCGTTTGGAATTGGCGCTGCTGGCGGAAGAGCGAGGGGCTGATTATGTTGCGTTTGGAAGCTTCTTTCCTTCGTCTACCAAGCCAGATGCCGTACGTGCTTCGCCGGCGCTGCTGCATCGTGCCAGACGGTCGTTACATATACCGATTGTAGCGATTGGCGGAATCTCTCCCAACAATGGCGGAAGCTTGATTCAAGCAGGAGCAGATGCCCTGGCAGTGGTCGATGGCCTGTTCGGGCAGCCGGACATCAGGGCCGCAGCGCGCTCCTATGCTCAGCTTTTTCGTCGACATCGGCTTGCGGTTCGACAACCATGGCCACAGAAAGCTGTTTTAACGACCAGAAATCCTCAAAGGAAATAACAATGCAACATTCACATGAACTGTTTCAACAGGCGCAACGACATATCCCCGGTGGAGTCAACTCTCCGGTACGGGCTTTTCGTGGTGTTGGTGGCGAGCCGGTTTTTTTTGAACGGGCAGAAGGTGCTTATCTCTACTCGGAAAGTGGAAAACGCTATATCGATTACGTTGGCTCCTGGGGGCCGATGATCGCCGGTCATGCGCATCCCGCGGTGATTCACGCCGTGCTGGAAACCGCCCGCAAAGGACTCAGTTTCGGGGCTCCTACCGTGCTGGAGACAGCGATGGCCGATCGGGTCTGCGAACTGGTGCCTTCAATGGATTTGGTGCGCATGGTCAACTCCGGCACGGAGGCGACCATGAGTGCTATCCGCCTGGCGCGGGGATTTACCGGGCGTGACAAGATCGTCAAGTTTGAGGGGTGTTATCATGGCCATTCCGATTCACTGCTGGTCAAGGCAGGCTCGGGCGCGTTGACGTTGGGTATTCCCAGCTCTCCCGGGGTGCCGGCCGCTTTGGCTGAGCATACCTTGACTCTTGCCTACAATGACATCGACGCCGTCCATGAAGCTTTTGCCAAAGTAGGCGGGCAGGTAGCCTGTATCATTGTCGAACCCGTGGCCGGCAATATGAATTGCATCCCCCCCGTTGACGGCTTTCTGGAAGGGTTGCGCGAGGTTTGTGATCAGTACGGTAGTGTGTTGATCTTCGATGAGGTGATGACCGGGTTTCGTGTCGCGCTGGGCGGTGCCCAGTCTCACTATGGCATTGAGCCGGATTTGACGACGCTGGGGAAGGTGATCGGTGGCGGGATGCCAGTGGGCGCCTTTGGTGGAAAAAAGGAGATTATGGAGCAGATCGCACCGCTTGGGCCAATCTATCAGGCGGGTACTCTGTCTGGTAATCCCGTAGCGATGGCGGCAGGCCTGGCTACACTGGATATAATCAGCCAGCTCGAATTCTACACGCAACTGGCCCACAAGACCCGGCGGCTGGTTGATGGTGTTCTGGCGGTGGCGGTGCGGACCGGGATCCCCATGGCGGCCAACAGGGTGGGAGGCATGTTTGGACTGTTTTTTACGGAAGAAAAAGAGATCACCCGTTATACTCAGGTGGTGGAGCGGTGTAACGCGGATCGCTTCAATCTTTTTTTCCACGGTATGCTGAACGAGGGGGTCTATCTGGCTCCTTCTGCATTTGAGGCCGGTTTTGTCTCCAGCGCCCACAGTGATGATGATCTCGATGCTACAATCACTGCGGCAGAGAAGGTTTTGTCCACGTTGTAATGCCACCGGGTTAATGAAGACGGATGCAATCCGCTGATTGCCGTTCAGATGGCCTTGGTGGCCGAATTCGGATGAGGGCAAGTTTTACAGTTTGAACAATATTTGTTACTGCCTGGTGAATTGCCCTGTCTGGAGGCAACCAGCCCGGACTACCCCCGGTATTTGTCAGTTCGAGGCGGAAAGTATGGGTTTACAAGCGGTGGCTCCACACCTGCATATCCCTGGGTTCTGCGGCAGTGGAACGTGCTGTCTGGTGTAACCGGCGGTTTTCCAATGCAGAACGGCTGGATTTCAATGGCTGAGTAGTGGCCAGTATTTTTCCGAATGGAAGGAGTGAGCTAGAATGAACCAAAACAACCTGGGTGCTGCCGGTATTCTCCTGTCGGTTTTTTCTACGACCGTCAGCGCTGCCGATTTCAGCTTCAGCCGGGTGATTCCCTCCTGGTTTTCCTACAGTTACGCCGAGATCGAGTATGTCGACATGGATGGTGGCTTCAATGGACTCCTGGCTGGCGTTTCGTTCGATATCAGGCCAAACTGGAATATTATGGGACAGTATCTGTTTGCCAGCCACTCAAGGTATGGCAGTGACCTCGACTACAAGGTGGTATCCGTCGGCGGGGGGTACCATTATCAGCTGAAGAACTTTGAAAAAAGTGATCTGATGTTCCACGCCTCGTTGATGCAGGGCAACGCCGAGCAGTCTGAGCAGCGGAATATCAAACACGAGACGGACGACAATGGTATTCGCCTGGGCGTCCGGCTGCGTTTTGAGCCGCAGGCCGATTTCGAGGTAAATGCCGATGTCAGCTACAACAGTTTGTTCGACAATGATTTGACCTTCTCCCCAGGGGTTCTATATCAAATCAATCCCCGGTTTGCGGTGAAGGGCAGTTTCGAGTTTGGCGATTTGGATATGTTGTCGCTGGGGATCAGGTACTATCTCCGCTAGTACTCTTTCAAGGTAATAAATTAGGATTCAGCTGGTCTGTCAGCGTCCATGGCGGCGTTCCGCTGCGGCGTTGCAGTGCTTGACAAGGGGGCAACCATTGCCTGCGCACTGCGCCTTGCCGCGAAACACCACAGGGACGCTGCATCCCAAGTTATCACCTTGACGGAGTACTAGCTGTTACCACTCGCGTTCAAGCGCTTGTGCCGCCCAATGAGAGGAGATCCGGGGTGAAGACTGGCTGTTCCGAACGCCGGCGCAGTTGTTTGTCTGGGCCGCCTTCATCCGCGGGGTTCTCCTCTTGGCAAAATGGGGGTGGTAACGACTCTGCCACCCCCCTGAAATCCGCCATTTCTGCATTGAAAGAGGATCGTGAACGCAACTCGCTGAGTAGTTACAGGGATTGACGCGCAACGGTGTTCAGAGCGGTAATCTGCCCCGATTCGTTTACCGGTCGGTGCAATAAATATCGCGCAGTACCTGTATCAAATCGGAGTAACCCGGGTGCGCCAGGGAGTAGTGGATACAGTTTCCCTGGCGCTCGGTTGTCACCAGTCCCATTGCCCGCATTTTAGCAAGGTGATGGGACAGATTGGACTGGGTTGCGCCGGTCGCCTCAACCAGTTCGTTTACCGTCATTGGTTCTTTTTGCAGCCGGCACAAGACTTCCAGACGTGTGCTGTGAGCAATAGCCTTCAATCCTTCCGCTGCTGCCTGAATGTCCTTTCCTTCTATCGATTCCATCTGTCTAACCGGCAGCTTAGCACTTGCTGCCACTTTCCACGCAGCCAGAGGGAATCCCAAGCTTTGCGAGAATTTGCGCCATCAGACACCAGCGGGTAAAACCGGATTGCAGTAGATTGGCGCCGATGAAAGCGGTAAACCACAGCCAGTTGGGCCCATCGAAAAACGGTATGTTATTGACGGACCAGGCCAAAAACAGGGAAAGCAGGATAAAGCTGCCTGCGATAATTCGAATAAGACGTTCAATAGTCATGATATCACCTCCGCGTTACTGTCTTGGAAAAACCGGGGAACCCGGTGGGTTCCGGATGTTCTTGCCATCTTCCCGACGATGCCGAAGACACGAATATCGGTATTGCCGGGCCACTCGTCATCAAACAAAATCAAATTTCACAACGCTCTTCTTTAAGCAGCGGTTTGTTGCGCTGCCACCGGTAGTAGGCCAGCGGGATGACGAACAGCGTCAACACGGTCGAAGCCAGGGTGCCGAAGGCCATCGAAATTCCGAGTCCGCCAAATACCGGATCACTTATCATGATGGAGGTGCCCGCAATAACCGCCAGCGCTGTCAGCAGGATAGGCCGGGTACGCACTGCGCCTGCCTCCAGTACAGCGGTTTTCACATCATGCCCCCTGGCGCGATAGTCGATGATAAAATCTATCAACAGCAGCGAGTTGCGCACCACGATCCCCGCCAGGGCGATCATGCCGATCATCGAGGTGGCTGTGAACGGCTGCTGCATGATCCAGTGTCCGGGAAAGATACCGATCATGGTAAGCGGAATGGCCCCCATCACCAGCAACGGCGTCTGGAAGTTGGCGTAGTAGGCCACCAGCAGCAGGTAGATAAGCACCAGCGCCACGATGAACGCCGAGCCCAGATCGCGGAATACATCCAGGGTGAGGCGCATTTCCCCGTCCCAGAGAAGCTGGTAGTTATAGGTGTCATCCGGTTGTACGGATACAAACTTCAGTCCGGCGGTGGTCAATTGACCGGCTGCGCCCAGATCCATTCCATCCAGCCGCCCATCCAGATCCAGCAATGGGTAGACCTGGGAACCCCGCATCGGCTCAGCCGATACATAGGCCACCCTATGACCGTCCTTGGTGTAGACCGGTTTCGATGCGGTCACTTCAAAAATCTCGGCCAGTGAACCCAGGGAGACGGGCCGCCCCTCACGGTCACTGATATAGATCTGGCCGAGATCCGAGAGATGCACCCGATGTTCGCGGGGTAGCCGGACATGGATCTTGACCGGATGCCGCTCGTTTTCGTCATGCACAGCCCCCAGATCGAAGCCTCCCAGAAAAGAGCCGATAGTCTGCATCACCTGCGCCGTGGAGATTCCCAGCCGAGCGGCCTTCTCTTTATCCACTTCGATGCGGTATTCCACCTGGTCGTCACCCAGCGAGTCGTCGATATCCACCAGATCATAGGTCTGCTCGAACTCACTGCGGACTTTCTGTACCAGCTCCGCCAATTTGTCTGACTCGGGGCCGTAAAGCTCCGCCAGCACCGTGGCGCGCACCGGCGGACCAGGTGGATCCTCGACCAGTTTGATATTGGCCTGTGGATACGCTTTCATCAGCGGGCGCAGCTTTTCACGCAGTTCCAGCACGATGGCGTCGGATTTGATACTGCGTTCGAGCTTGTCGGTCAGATTGACCCGAAGCTCGGCCAGATGCGAACCCCGGCGCAACACCGAGCCGCGCAGCATACCGTTGAAATCCACCGGTCCGGCCTGGCCGACGAAGGTTTCGTAGTCGGTCACATAGGGATAGACTCGCAGCACATCCGCCACCTCCCTGGCGATGCCATCGGTCATCTCCAGTGGAGTGCCTTCCGGCATGTCAATGGTGATGTTGAACGTGTTTTTGTTACCCTTGGGCAGCATTTTCAGCTCCACGGTGCCCGGTGTCATTGGCCCGCCTATCCCCGACGGGCGCATGAACTGCCAGGCGGGCTGCAACAGGGCTCCGATCATCATCAGCAGTACGACGAAGAACAGTACCCAGCGCTGCCAGGTTCCTTCCACCAGCGGGAGTGCCAGACGGTAGTAAAGCCGGTGAATCCAGTCTTTCTGATTGGCATCCCGCTCTTCCATGGCGGGTTCGGTTATCCTGCATGGCATCCAGCGTTGTGCAATCCAGGGTGTCACCATGTAGGCAATGATCAATGAGGCCAGCATTGCCACCGGTGTATTGAATGGAATGGGAGCCATGTAGGGTCCCATCATGCCGGTTACGAAGGCCATCGGGATGAATGCCAGAATGACCGCAAAAGTGGCGATAATGGTTGGTTTGCCGGTTTCATTGGTCGCTTCGATAATCACCCGCGCTTTCTCCTTGAGGCTGTGTACCCCTTTGTGCAGGTGACGGTGAATATTCTCCACCACCACGATAGCGTCATCCACCAGCAGCCCCAGCGCCAGAATCAGGGCGAACAGGGTGATGCGGTTAATGGTCTGATCAGCCAGCAGGCCAGCGGCGAACACCACGAACAGGATCAGGGGAATGTTCAAGGTAACAATGGCCGCCTCGCGCCAGCCCAGGAACAGCAACAAGATGATGATGACCGAGCCGATGGCGATACCCAGATGCTCGATGAGTATGTTGACCGCATCATTGGCCCGCTCCCCCGAGTCGCGGGTAACGGTGACGGTAACATTGCCGGGAATGAAATCCTCCTTCAGCGTTTCAACTTTCTCCAGAATACGTTCGGCAACGAATACGGCGTTGGTTCCGCGTTTTTTTGCCAGGCTGATGGAGACGGCCGGGCGCTGTGGTTCCGCGGCGGCGTTCGCGTCATGCCCGGGGCCAAAACCGATCCGGTGCAGAGAGTCCACCTCGGCGGGACCATCGTGAAGTGTGGCCACATCACGCAGGAATATGGGGCTACCTTCCCACTCACCAACTACCAGCGCCCCTACATCCTCCACCGATTTCAGATAGCCTTGCAGCCAGACGCGGGCGACCTGGTTATCTCCCACCAGCTCACCTACCGGGCCACCGGCGTTGGCGCCCTGCAGAACCTGCTGCAGGCGATCCAGCGGGATCCGGTAGGCGCCGAGACGTACCGGATCGATCTGGATACTGATCTGCCGATCCCGTCCGCCCACAATATCGGTCACACTGACGCCATCGAGCGGCACCAGCTGCTCCCTGACCCGTTCGGCCAGGCGTTTCAGCGCCATATCATCCAGTTCGTCACTGGACAGCGTCAGTACCACAATCGGTACATCATCCACATCCACCGGTTTTACCAGCGGCTGACTGGCTCCCGGCGGGATGCGATCCAGGTTGTGCATCAGCCGGTCGTAGAGTTTGACCAGACTCTCTTCCTTGTCTTCACCCACCTCAAACTGAACAGTAACGATAGCAAGCGAATCCTGCGCCATACCGTAGGTGTGTTCGACAGCGCTCATCTCGCGCAGTACGGACTCCAGCGGGCGAACCACCTTGTTCAGCACCTCGGCGGGACTGGCCCCCTCCATGCGCACGAATACATTGGCGGCCGGGACATCGATCTGCGGATTCTCCTCTCGGGGGGTGATGAAAAGCGCTACCACCCCGATCAGGAATATCAGCACACTGATCAGTGGCGTCAGCGTACTGTTCATCGCCGCCTTGCCGAGCCGGCCAGCGATGTTGAGTTCGTGGGTCTGTTGTTCGTTCATGGCGCTCATTCCCCCGCCACAATCCGCATGCCGCTGCGCAGCACGCCTTCTGCGCCGGTTACCACCTTTGCTCCGGCGCTCAACCCGGCGGTGACTTCATACTGGCCATTGTATTTCTGGCCCAGCCGCACCAGCCGGTAGTGGGCGATATGCTGCTCATCCACGATATAAACCGCGGGCAGATCGCCACGGCTGAACAGCGCTTCTTCCGGCAGCATCAACGCCTCCCGGGTGGCAACGGTAAAGCGCACTTTCACATAGGCTCCCGCCAGAACGTTGACCTCAGCCGGCAGCGCAATCTTGACCAGAAAATTGTGCGCTACCGGATCGGCGGCCCCAACCACCTGCAGTACCTCGCCGGTGAGCTGTTTATCGAAAGCAGGAAAGCGCAGTTGCACCTTGTCTCCCACCTGGACATGGTTGATATTGGCCTCGTCCACATGGGTATCCACGACCAGGTTGTCGGGGTTCTCCATGGTCAATACCGGCGCCCCCGGTGTGGCGAGATCGCCATTGCGTTTCAGTTTGCGCACCACGATGCCGTTCGCAGGCGCGCGCACCTCGGCATAGGTGAGCTGGTTACTCGCGCTGCGCAAGGCGGCCTTTGCCTGTTTTACCGCACTCCGCGCCACCTTTACCCGCAGTCGGGCCTTGTCCAACTGGCGCCGGGATACAGCCCCCTGTTCGAACAGCGTCTCAAAACGCCGCCGGTCGGATTCGGCATCGGCGAGATCCGCTTCGGCCTGAACCAGCGCCGCCCGGGCAGATTCCTGCTGGGAGCGGGCATCCACCGGGTCGACCCGGAACAGCACCTGTCCCGCCTTGACCCGATCCCCTTCATTTACTGAAAGATCACGGATATAGCCGGACAGGCGGGAGGTGATGGTTACCCGCTGCTCGGAAACCACGACGCCGCTGCTGTTGTAGAATACCGGAACCGGCTGGGGCGTCACCGTCATTACGCTGGCCTTGATTTCATCCGGCGATTCAGAGGCCCCGGTTTGCTCACTGCCGGAACACCCGGTCAGCAGGATGACCGACAAGACCAACCCGGCGGCCCCATATCCGAGTGTCCCGGATTTTGGTTGCCGGGCCGACAATGGAATACCTGTCCGGAACAGCTGTTTCAGGTTCATAGAATATCCTCCAAAAGCAACAGCCCTGCTGCTATGCGCAAGCGGGCTTCAGCCAAAATACGTTCGAAATCGGTGTGAATACGTTGTGCCCGGGCGGCATCCAGACGGGCCTGGGCCTGCAACAGATCAACGGTGCGCTCCAGTCCGGCCTTGTAACGCAGCTCCGTGATGCGCAGCGCTTCGGCAGCCTGCCGCTCCGCCTCGATCTGTGCCTCGGCGCGGGAGCGGGCCTCTGTACGGCCCCGCCAGGCACGCGCTACTTCTGCACGGTAGGCGCGCCGGGCCGCTTCCAACTGGTACTGCAGCCGGTTGACCTGTGCCCTGGCGCCATCCACTGCAGCCTTGTCTGCTCCGCCGGCAAACAGGTTGAGATGGATGACGCCGGCCACCAGGGTGTTGTCGTTTTCCAATGCCAGACGGGTGTCGTTCCACTCTTGCTGTGCCATCAACTGTACGGAGGGATAGAATGCGGCCTGTTTGACACGGATCCCGGCCTGCCGGGCTTTCAGGCTGGCCTCCAGCGCCAGCAGATCCGGGTGGGATTCCAACGTCCGCTGCTGGAGGGTTCTCAGATCGTCGGGAAGCGCGGGAATCTGCGGTATCGCACCGAGTGTCAACGGTTGCTCCAGATCCATGTTCAGCAGTACGCGCAGCTGATCCAACGCATCCGCTGCGGCATTTTCGGCGCGATGCAGCTGTACCGCGGCATTCAACCGGTGAACCTCTGCCGCCATCACGTCACTGTCGACCGCCATACCCTGATCCCGCTGGGCACGGCTTATTCCGGCATGCTGCTGCGCCGCCTGGAGCGCCTCCTGGCTCGCTCTGAGTTGCGCTTTTGCTTCATGAACACCGGTATAGGCGGTCAACACATCCAGGGTCAGTTTCTGTTGGCGCATATCATGGCTGTATGAAGCTGCCTCCAGCGCGGACGCCGCCTGCCGTTTGCCAGCCCGAAGCGCCCCACCTTGCCAAACCGGCCAGCTCAGTTTGACCGCGGTTCTGACGTTGTCGAAATCATCCGGAGCGTTGAGCAAGGCAGGGGAAAAGTCCGTCGCGGCGACCCGCTGTTGCGACAGCTTGCCGGCAAAAACTCCGAGCGGGGCGTTGGTGCGTGACGCCTCCACGTTCAGGTCGAGACGCGGCAGCAAACCACTGCTGGCGGCCCGTTGCTGTGCCCTGGCCGTCTGAACCTGTTCGCCACTGGCGGCCAGCTCCGGGTTGTGAACCATTGCCATTCGCACTGCGGCGGGAAAATCCACCACCGATGGATCCTGGGCAGAAAATACCGGCATCGAGTTCAGGAAAATCAATGGCATGATCAATCGAGTCATCGTACTGCTTGTGAAGACAGACACTACCGTCACTCCTTCTCGTGGTTCATTGCATTATGATGATATGAACACTTTTACATATTGTCAACGCCTTGAGCAAACATTTTTGCCCGTTGGTACATGAAGTCTATCGAGTGGTACGTCCCGGGGCCGTTTACATATGGCCCAAAAGATGCATGACAGTTCCTGAATCAGAGTAAAGGAGATCAGTTTCATGGCGCATATCGTAATTGTCGGGGCCAGTACCGGGGGGTTGCCTACCGCCTATGAGGTTCGTGAGATACTGGGCAAAGAGCACAAGGTGACCGTTGTTTCCAACACAGACACCTTTCATTTCGTTCCGTCGAACCCCTGGGTTGCTGTTGGATGGCGGAACCGGGAGGATGTCAGCTTCAAGCTGGAGCCTTATGTCACCGCCAAAGGGATCGATTTCATTCCGGTTGGCGTGAGCAGGATAAAGCCGGATGACAATCGGCTTGTGCTGGCCGATGATCGGGAAATCGATTATGACTATCTGGTGATTGCAACCGGCCCCAAGCTGGCATTTGATGAGATTGAAGGCACTGGCCCGGAAGGGTTCACCAGCTCTATCTGTACCCTAGACCATGCCGAAAAGGCCTACGAAAATTGGCAGGCATTCATTGAACGGCCGGGGCCGATTGTGGTTGGCGCCGTCCAGGGGGCATCCTGTTTTGGTCCGGCCTACGAGTTCGCTTTTATTATGGATGCCGATTTGCGTAAGCGGAAGATCCGGGACCAGGTACCAATGACCTTCGTGACTTCAGAGCCTTACATCGGTCATCTTGGGCTGGGTGGGGTAGGTGATTCCAAAGGCATGATGGAATCTGAACTTCGCCACCGCCATATCCGCTGGATCTGTAACGCCAAGGTGGCCAGGGTAGACGATGGCATCATGCATGTCGTCGAACATGACGAACAGGGCAACCCATCCGGGGAGCATGAGTTGCCATTCAATTTCTCCATGATGCTGCCAGCCTTCAAAGGGGTGGATCCGGTCATGGAGGTCGGGGAGGATCTGGTCAATCCCCGTGGTTTTGTGAAAGTGGACGAGTATCAGCGTAACCCGAAGTGGAACAATATCTATTCGGTTGGGGTCTGCATCGCCATTCCACCGGTGGAGGCCACCCCGGTTCCTACCGGAGCGCCCAAAACCGGCTACATGATTGAATCGATGGCCACTGCCGTCGCCCACAACATAAGAGATGTACTGGAAGCCAAACAGCCCTCTACCCAGGCAACCTGGAATGCAATCTGCCTGGCGGATATGGGTGATACCGGTGCAGCTTTCGTCGCTATGCCGCAAATCCCTCCGCGTAATGTCGCCTGGATGAAAAAAGGCCGATGGGTTCATCTGGCGAAGAAGGCTTTTGAGAAATATTTCATCAGAAAGATGAAAAAGGGAACCAGTGAACCCGTGTTCGAAAAGTACATTCTCAAGATGGTTGGTATAGGCAAACTGAAATGAGATCGAAGTGGTGCGTCATGGAACCGGCGTTCCGCCGGTTCCATGACGTTTTTATTAACGAAAATTTGTCACTGCTTCGGCATCAGGGCTACAGCACCGTTTCGACGCCTTTCCAGGAGCAAACACACAACGGCTGAGTGCCAGGTTAATATGTTCGGGTTAGTATCAGGCCAACGGCAAGGACAATCCATCCAGCCAAAAAGCAGACCCCTCCCAACGGGGTAATCATGCCTAGAGAGGAAATTCCGGTGATTGCCAACAGGTAGAGGCTACCGGAAAACAGCACGGTTCCCAGCAGCAGTAACCATCCCGACCAGTTGACATAGCGCAGCCGGGGGTTTTGCTGCGCCCAAAGTCCGATAAACAGCAGCGCCAGCGCATGGTACATCTGGTATTGCACACCGGTTTGAAAAACACCCAGTAAATGGGGTGAAAGCTGGCTGCGCAGGCCGTGTGCGCCAAAAGCGCCCAGTGCAACGCTCAGAAAACCGCTTATCGCCCCAAATGCCAGAAATACCCTTCCCATTATCTACTCCAGCCACTCGATGATATGCCGCTCCAGCTCCTTGTCCAGATTGTTGAATTCTGTATCCGGTATCGCATAGGAGCAGACTGAAATTCCGGCGTTTTTGACGCTGTCCGGCGTGCCGCTGCGCAGTGGATGCCATTCCGGCAAATCTTTTCCTTCGGCAACCAGGTGGTAGGCGCAGCTCGACGGCATCCAGTGAAGTTGCGGGATATTGGCGGTGGAGAGTGTAATACAGTCCGGCATCAAATGGCTACGCTCCGTATAACGGCTGCAACAGCCTGTGCTGAAATCCAGCAGGCTGCAAACAATACTCGTGTAATAGATCTTTCCGCTCTCTTCGTCCTGCAGTTTGTAGAGGCAGCATCTTCCACAGCGGTCACACAATGATTCCCACTCTTCGCGGGTCATTTCGTCAAGGGATTTGCTGCGCCAGAAAGGAACGGTGTGCATGAGATTACTGCTCTCGACCCTGGTTTTGCCCATTATACCCCCATTTTCTGGCCGGGTGCGGGAGGTAAGTATTATGTCCCTCTTGCCCACCCGAAAAAACGGATTGTTGGTCTGGTGTTTCGCAACACGGCGAACCTGTTTGCAGTCCGGGGTGTTTGGTTACCGGGTTAACGATTGCTTGGCCAGCCCCCAAGATCCGCCATGTCTGTGTTGAAAAAGGGCCATTTAGGGTTGTAAACTCTCATTTTCCGCCTTGTTAGTTGCCTCTGTTTTTTG
>WFVH01000022.1 GCA_015491735.1 Gammaproteobacteria bacterium | reverse complement strand
TAACTATTCAGCTCACCCCTGAAATCCGCCATTTCTGCGTTGAAAAATGGTCATTTACACCCGTAAACTCCCATTTTTCGCCTTGAACTGACGAATTTCAGGGGCAATCTGAACAGTTACCGGCTTGTTTCATACGATGCTGAATAGTTACGACAGAAGAAACACCACAAACCTTTAGCAAAGTTCAGGCCGACATAAAAAAGAAGATAAATCAAGCTATTAGACTAAAGCCCATGTGTTACCCGAAACCATGCGCACCAAACCAGTGCGCCTGATTTGCGCAGTGCATAATAACAGTGCGCAGCGCCCGCAGATAAAAAAGGCCGCGCAATGCGCGGCCTCAACAGGTACACCTTTAGCCGTTTTTTCTAGAACTTGGCGATGAATCTCAGGTTGGTAACGTTCGTGCTGTCTGCACCATCACCGGCATCGTCGGTAGTAAACTCAAGCTTGCTGGCCAGGTTGTCGGCGATGTTCCAGATGCCAGCCACGGAGGTACGGGTATCGGCATCGTCACCAAATCCGTCACCATCCAGTGAACTGTAGGCCAACGTCGCACCCAGTGCCGGCGTGAACATGTAGTTGGCGGTAACAGCAAGGCCGGTATCCAGCAGCTCTTCAGCAGTCAGGTACTCCAGGCCCAGCGTCAGACCGGCATTCTTGTAGGTGGCGTTAAAATCGGTAACGTTACCGGCGCCCCCGGCACCAAGATAACCTGTTGTCCAGCCAGCTACTGCTGCCGCGCCGCTATCATTTTCCTGAGTAACATAACCCAACTCCAGATCCAGCCCGGCTAGCGGACTTGCATTGACAACCAGGGCGATGGAGTTTTTGTCGGTAAGGCCACCAATATCATTTAGTACAGCACCGGTAACGGTGACAGGACCCAGATCACCCGCCACTGCGACGCCGGCGATGCTGTTGCCATACAGCGCAGTCTGACCGTCGAGCACATCATAGGTCAACAGGTTGGCTGACTGATACCGGTCGACAACATCCACAGCCTGCCAGCCGATGGGGTTGTTGAACACACCACCGATCACGGTCACGCCTTCAGCAACACTTGCAGCGAAGAAAGCCTGCTCAATCGCAGCAGAGTCAGCGGGACCACCGGTAATAGCGGAAGCGTTCGCGCCGCCATTGGTTGCCAGCGAGAAATCGGTGTCTACCCGAACCGAAACGATATCGCTGAGCTTGCTGGCGAAATCCACCTCAGCATTAGCAACGAAAGCGCTGGTCTCTTTACCATTGCCAAGGACATCGGCATCGGCATCAGCATTGATATAGGTAATATCCGCAAACCCGCTGACTTTGGAATCAGCAGCAGCGGCAAAGCCGGGAACCATGGCTGCAGCAACAGCCAGTGCAATCGCGTTTTTTTTCATGTGTGTATCCTCCGTTTGGAACTTGTTATTAAGTTTTTATCGCAAGTAGTGAATCCGGATTAAATTTAAGCAAAGGAGTTACAGAAAAGCAACTTTTGCAGGACGCATTTGTATCAATTACACCACAAGCAGCCGGATTGTCAAATCCATGTAAACATAACCATCTGATTATTCAACAAGAATCTTTTTTAAACCGCTTGTTGTTATATCTTGTTAATGTAAGACATGAGAAGTTGGAGACTGGCGAAAAACAGCGGGCGCCTACAGCAAACAGGCTTGTTGTGACAAAACAACATATAGTGTAGGGTCTTTTTTACGCTTGTGGGCAGCCCGCAGGGAAAGACCCCAGCCACCCGCGCGTGAGATCGTCACCCCCCCGCGGAGAGCCGCAGAAAAAGAAAAGAGTAACGACCCCGTGAGCCGTTGGGGGTTGATGGCAGCGGCCACTATGGATCATCAGGAATAATCCCCGGCGCCGCAGAGGAAGGGAGCGCATGGGCCGCCGCGTCAGGAGTGTTGCTCCGCCAACAGGTAACGCTGAACCTTGCCTGACGCCGTTCTGGGCAGCTCCGTTGCAAACTCGATAAATTTGGGAACCTTGTACATGGCGAGATTTTTCCAGCAATGGGCGCGAATCCGTTTGATGTCGAGCCGTGCACCGGGACTGGGCACGACAACCGCCTTGATTACCTGCCCCATCAGCTCATCAGGGACACCGATAACAACGGCCTCCTCGACATTCTCCAGCTCCAGAATCACCTCTTCGATCTCCTTGGGGCTGATGCGGTTGGCGCCGCTTTTTATCATGTCAGCCCTGCGGCCGTCGATATAGAAATAGCCATCCTCATCGCAGTGGGCCAGATCACCGGTTCTCAGCCAGCCGTTCTGTATCACCTGGCTGGTCAGTTCAGGGGCGTTCCAGTACCCTTTCATGATGTTCTCTCCCGTTGCCCAGATCTCGCCGGTCTTGCCGGTGGTGACCGGCCGCCCCTTTTCGTCACGCAGTTCGAGCCTGACCCCCGGGATGGCGATGCCGATGGAGCCGGGCTTGGCATCCAGCATTTCCGGAGGGAGCCAGGCCAGCCTGGCCGTTGCCTCGGTCTGGCCGTACATGATGAACAGTTTGGCGTGAGGAAGCGCTTTTCTCAGCCGCTCGATCATGGCGGGCGCCATCGCTCCCCCCGCCTGGGTGACATAGCGTAGCGAGGAGAGGTCGTGGTTCTCCATCCGGGTGCGGCTCAGCAGGATGGCGAAGGTGGAGGGAACACCGGAAAACCCGGTTGCCTGCTCTTTGGCGATGGCCGTCAGGATATTCTGGGGATAGAGCAGGTTGTTCTCGAGCACCAGGGTGGCCCCTGCCGCCAGATGGGTATGCAGGATGGAGTTCCCGTATGAGTAATAGAACGGCAGCACGTTCAATACCCTGTCTGTGGCACCGATCTGCAAGTATTGCTGAATCGAGCACATATTGGCATCCAGGTTGCCGTGCGTGAGCGTTACCCCCTTTGGCTGGCCGGTTGTCCCGGAGGTGTAGATAATTGCTGCATCCTGGTTCTTGTCCAGACGGGAGATATCGGGTTCTGCCCCGGCAGGAGGTGATAACGCTTGCCAGGGGTAGCAGGGGAACGTTATGTCGCTCTCATCGGGATCCCCGGCCAGCACCACCCGCACAGCACCCTGAAACGGGGCGAGCAGATCCCCCAGCCCGGGGTGCCCCGCCTTGGAAAACAGCCAGCTTGCGCCGCTGTGCCACATCCAGTTTATGAGATTCCTGGGTTTGGATAGCGTATTGAGGCCAACCGCTATGCCGCCCGCCGCCAGTACACCATAGTAGACGGCGATATACTCTGGCGAGTTCTTGAGCAACAGGCCAACCCGATCACCTGGCTGCAGCCCCCGCTCCTGCAAAAAAAGGGCTACCGCGCAGACATCGTCCCATAGCTGACGGTAGGTGGCGCGCCGATCGCCCAGCACCACGGCCTCGGCATCCGGGGTTCGCATCGCATTTTCACGCAGCGAATGCACAAGTGTACGACCCATTCATCCCCCACTGTTCTGGCGACGTAACTATTCAGCATAGTACGAAACAAGCCGGTAACTGTTCACTCAAGGTGTTGTTAACCCGGCTTGGCATTCTGCGCCGCTCCGTCCTCCCCGCTTTCAACGCAACCCGCGGAGAAGGAGCAGGAATATCAAACAGAAACAGGCAGATGCACAACTTTGTGATTATAACTTTTTCCACATGACGATTCAGCGATCCCTCCGGCCTGTCCGGTGACTGCTTCACCACGGCCGCCCGCCTCGGGGAGACCGGGATGGGAGCCAAACCGGGTTATCATGTTATATCGGAACGGCAGCGCGGTTTCTGTAGCTGTGCCGGGATCCTTGCCTTGTGGAGGATGGCAGGCGCCACTGCCAATCTTCTGACCCGCATCGACTTCCCGGCAGCAGCGGCGGTCATCTCCCCAGCCCTTGCGGCTGGCGCACGTGCGGGACGTTACGGCCGGTCTGCGCCCCGCCGCTCCGTAATACCGGCATGGCGCAGCAGGGCATCGATCTCCGGCCCGCGGCCACGGAACTCCTTGAACAGCTCCATGGGGTCGCGCGCCCCACCCTGCTCCAGAATAGCCTCCAGAAACGCCAGTCCGGTGTCACGATCAAAGATTCCGTTCTCTTCGAAACGGGCAAAAGCATCGGAGGAGAGCACCTCGGCCCACTTGTAGCTGTAGTAGCCGGCGGCATAGCCTCCGGCAAAAATATGCGCAAACCCGTGCTGGAAACGGTTGTAAACCGGTGGCCGCAACACGGCCACCTCCGCACGCACTTCATCAAGAATCTGCTGGATACGCGGGCCGGAATCGGGGTCGTATTCCAGATGCAGGCGAAAATCGAACATGGCGAGCTCCAGTTGCCGCACCATCTGCATCCCGGACTGGAAATTTTTCGCCGCGATCATCTTGCTGAAAAGCGAGTCCGGCAACCGCTCGCCGGTCTGATAGTGAGCAGCAAACAGATCCAGCGCTTCCCGCTGCCAGCACCAGTTTTCCATGAACTGGCTGGGTAACTCCACCGCATCCCAGGGCACGCCGCTGATGCCGGAGACGCCGGCATGGTCAACCGTGGTCAGCATATGGTGCAGCCCGTGACCAAACTCGTGAAAGAGGGTGATGACCTCATCATGGGTAAACAGCGCCGGTTGATCACCCACCGGCGGCGTCAGATTGCAGGTCAGGTAGGCCACGGGTGTCTGAACAGTGCCGTCGGCACGGCGCATGCGGGAGATACAGACATCCATCCAGGCGCCGCCACGCTTTTTGGCGCGGGCATAGAGGTCAAGATAGAACTGGCCGCGCAGTGCGCCACCAGCGTCTCGTATCTCATAGAAGCGAACGTCGTCATGCCAGGTTTCAATCCCCTCCAGACAGCGGATTTCGAGACCGTAAAGCCGTCTCACGGTCTCGAACAAGCCGGAGATCACACGGGTCTCGGGGAAATAGGGGCGCAGATCCTCGTCACGGAGGGCGTAGCGGTGCTGACGGAGCTTCTCCGAATAGTAACTGATATCCCAGGCGGCAAGCTCACGGATGCCACCCTGCTCGCGGGCAAACTCTTTCAGCTGCGCCAGCTCTTCCTGCGCCAGCCCCAGGGAACGATCCGCCAGATCCCGGAGAAAAGCCATCACCCTTTCCGGTGAAGGCGCCATCTTGGTGGCCAGAGAGCGATCCGCATAGCTGGAGTAGCCCAGCAGCAGCGCCAGTTCATGACGCAGTGCAAGAATTTGCTCCATGATTTCACTGTTGTCCCACCGGCCGGCATGTGGCCCCTGATCCGATGCCCGGGTGACGTAGGCCTCGTAGATCTCCCGGCGCAACTCCGGATCATCGGCATAGGTCATTACTGCGTAGTAAGAGGGAAACTCCAGGGTAAACAGCCACCCATCCAGATCGCGCTGCTCCGCCGCCTGCCGCGCCTGGGCGCGGGCGGACTCCGGCAGGCCGGCGAGCTGCGCCTCATCGGTAATCGGCTTGGTCCAGGCCTGGGTGGCATCCAGCAGATTCTCCTCGAATTTGCTGGTGAGGCGGGAGAGCCGCTGCTGGATGGTCTTGTAACGATCCTGCTTTTCTGCGGGCAGGTCCACCCCGGCAAGCCGGAAGTCACGCAGCGCATTATCGATGATGCGTTGCTGCGCCCTGTTCATCCTGGCATAACCGGGGCTGTCGGCAAGGGATTTGAACGCTTCATACAGCGGCCGGTTCTGCCCTGTCTCGGTGCTGTAATCACTCAGCTTTGGCAGGCAGGCATTGTAGGCCTTCCGCAGCGGCTCGGAGTTGACCACCGAGTTCATATGGCTGACCGGCGACCAGATCCGGCTCAGACGATCCTCCATCTCCTCCAGCGGCTGAACGAGCGCATCCCATGAGCAGGGTTTGTCCTGCTCCAGCACCGTTTTCAGAATGGCGCGATTCTCTGCCAGCACGGCATCGATAGCTGGCTCGACGTGTTGAGGTAGAATATGGCGGAAAGGGGGCAACCCCTCCATCTCGAGCAATGGGTTGGACATGGCATGTTCATTCTGTTGCAAAACAGCTAATCTACCACGCAGGAACCGATACAGGAAACCACCGATGCATATTCATCCTACCGCCATCATCGATCGCGGCGCAGAGATTCACCCCTCTGTACGAATCGGTCCTCATACTGTCATCGAACAGGGGGTAACCATCGGCGAAGGCAGCATTGTCGACAGCGGAGTGCGTATCTACCCGGGGACGCAGATCGGCAGGCATAATCGTATCTTTCACGGCTGCGTACTGGGCTGCCCGCCACAGGATCTCGGTTTCGACCCTGATACTGAAACCGGGCTGGCGATCGGTAATCACAACGTGTTCCGTGAAGGGGTCAACATCTCCCGGGCCACCGCTCCCGGACGGCCCACCCGGATTGGCGCCCATAACTATTTTATGGGCAACAGCCACGTCGGCCACGATTGCCGGTTTGGTGATCACAACATCGTCGTCAATGGCGCCGTCGTCGGCGGGCATGTCCAGGTGGGTAACCGGGTGTTCATCTCCGGCCTGGTCGCTATTCATCAGTTCTGCCGGATTGGGGACTACGCCATGCTGGCAGGGCTGGCCAAAATAGTAAAAGATGTACCCCCCTACGCCGTAGCCGACGGCAACCCCGCCTCGCTCATCGGCACGAATGTGGTGGGACTGCGCCGCAACGGCTTCTCCGCCCGGCAACGTGGCGCCATCAAGCAGGCCTACAAGATTCTTCACCAATCGGGCTTGAACACTACCCAGGCGCTGCAAAAGCTAACCGATGAGCAAGCCGGCCCCGAAACCGTGGCGATTATCGAATTTTTCCGGGAGAGTGCGCGGGGGATACTCCACCACCGTTGAGAGCCGGTGTCGGCTCTGCCCTGCCCGGGAAAAACTTCATGGAGCAAATCCGGCGCATGACAGCCATCGGCCAGCGGCTGCTACCGGGCCGATGAACCCTGCCTGCAAGGGATGCCGCGCGCCAGCCGTGGCAGATGCCCCGACACCCCCATTGCATGATGAATCAAGGTTTTTTTCACGGGTGGCAGGATGTTGGTCAAGGTCAACCCGATATTGCGCCCCCAGCGCAGCGGCGCGGCACGGCTGCCAAACAGCCGCTTGAAGCCATCCATTGCCGCCATCATGACGATATTGTCGCTCTTGCGCCAGCGCTCGTAGTGTCTGAGCACCATGAATGAACCGATATCTTTTTTCTCTTCCAGGGCGTTGAAGATCACCTCAGCCAGCGATGCGGCATCCGCCAGCCCGAGATTGACCCCCTGCCCCGCCAACGGGTGGATGGCATGGGCGGCATCACCCACCAGCGCCAAACGGGGTTTTACATAGGACACGGCATGTTGCAGTCGTAACGGGAAGGCGCCCCGCTCGAACAGTTCGGTGATCTCACCCAGCGCGTGCTCGAAAGCCTGCCCCAGTTCCACCATGAACGTGGCGTCATCCAGCGACAACAGCACCTCCGCATGCCGTGGATCGACCGACCAGACAACGGAGCTGTACCCCTCTTCCAGCGGCAAAAAGGCCACTGGGCCTTCCGGTGTGAACCGCTGCCAGGCGGTATCACGGTGGTGGCGGGCGGTTTTGACCACGGTAATGACCGCTGTCTGGTCATACTCCCACCCCCGCGTGGCGATACCGGCCTGGTTCCGTACCCAGGAGTCCCGGCCGTCGGCACCCACCAGCAGGCTTGCTGAGAGTTTCGTTCCATTTTCGAGGGTAACGGTAACCAGCTCATCTCCCCATGCCAGTGCGCTGATCCGGGCCGGGCAGATGATGTCGACATTCGACAGCTCTTTGAGCCGTTTCAGCAGCGCCGCCTGAATAACCCGGTTTTCCACAATATGGCCAAGATTGGGCTCCCCCACGTCGGCGGCCGAGAAATGCACAGCGCCGGAGCCGGTACTGTCCCACACATGCATGTCGGAATAGGGGTGGATACGCCGCAACGCCATGTACTGCCATGCGCCGATATTCTCCAGAATATGCTGGGAGGCGCGGGTGATTGCGCAGGTGCGAATGCCCCAACTGGCTTTCGGCCAGCGCTGTTTGGGCTTGTGCAGATCGATAACCGCGATACGCAAAGGGGAGTTCCCCAGCGCAGCCGCCAAAGCGGCGCCCACCATGCCGCCGCCACAAATGATCAGATCATACGGTTTCACAGCGGCACCCCTCTTTGCAGGCGCGATAACCGGCCACTCAAACCCATCGCCTGACGCGCAAGCAGGTGCTTCAACGGCGGCAGAACATCCAGCGCCACCAATCCCGCACCCCGCATCGCCGTCACGGGAAAAACATTGTTGGAGAATACCCGCACGAGACCATCGGTAAACGAGGTAGTACGCAGATAGTCACCCCGGCGGGCGTTACTGTACCGCTCCAGTACCGCCTGATCGCCGATGTCCATCCCCTTGCGGCCGGCTCCGGTGATAATTTCGGCCAGCACCGCCACGTCGCGCAGCCCGAGATTGAACCCCTGGCCGGCAACGGGATGCAGCAGATGCGCCGCATTCCCGACAATCGCCAGCCGGGGGCGCACCCGTTCACGGACATGCATCAGGGAGAGGGGGTAAGCCGACCTCCCGCCCACCTCCTCGAAGGCCCCCAACCGATTGCCGAACCGCTCGTGGAGACGGCGCAAAAAGGTCTGTCTGTTCAGCTCGAGCAATCCCGGCGCATCAGCATCACGGACGGTCCAGACCAGTGAACAGCGTTTTTTGGTCATTGGCAGCAACGCCAAGGGGCCGGTGTCGGTAAAACGTTCATATGCAACATGGGCGTGCTCCTTTTCCGGTGTGACATTGGCGATTACCGCTGTCTGCCCATAAGCAGCCCGCCACTGCTTGACCTGTTGCCGCTCACGGATCACCGACTGCCCGCCATCGGCGGCAACCAGCAGCCGGGCCTGCAAGTCGCGTATCCCGCCCTCGTGCCCGACCAGCAAGCGCACCCGCCGTTTACTGATATCAAAAGACTTGAGCTGCGCTGGACAAAAAAGATCGACAGACCTCTCCCGCGCCAGCGCCTGCGCAAACACCTTGCCAAACACCCGGCTCTCCACCACGTAGCCCAGCGCTTCCACCCCTTCCTGCGCACAATCCAGCCGGGCAGCCCCGAATCGGCCGCGATCCGATATGTGGATACGCTCGATGGGGGTGATCCCCTCCTGCAACAGCGCAGGCCACACACCCATGGCGCGCAATATACGGCTGGAACCCCAGCTCAGGGCGATAACGCGATCATCGTAACTGGGCTGGCTGTCCGACTGGAACTCCACCGCCTCAACCACTCCGATGCGGAGTCCGCTTCCCGACAGTGCGCACGCCAGGCTGGCCCCGACCATCCCCCCACCAACGATCAGAATGTCATATTGCTCTGTATCACTCATGATTCCGCATCAACGCCTCTATCTCTTCAACGGTTTTCGGCACGCCGGCTGAAAGCACCTCATGCCCGGTTTTGGTCACCAGCACATCATCCTCGATACGAATACCGATGTTCCACCACTTTTTGTCAATCCCCCTGACTCCCGGCGGAATATAGATCCCCGGCTCCACCGTCATCACCATGCCCGGCTCCAGCACGCGCCAGCTATCCCCCACCTTGTATTCGCCAACATCATGCACATCCATTCCCAACCAGTGGCCAGTCCGGTGCATGAAAAAGGGTTTATAGGCCTCCTTTCTTACAAGTGTAGCAACCCGGCCCTTGAGCAGCCCCAGTTCTACCAGACCCTGAGTAATCACCTGAACAGCGGCTTCATGGGGCTCGTTCCAGTGATTCCCCGGCCTGATACGTTCGATGGCCGCCAACTGCGCCTCCAGCACTACGTTGTACAGGGCCTTCTGCGCACGGCGAAACTTGCCGTTGACCGGAAAGGTGCGGGTAATATCAGAAGCATAATTCTGATACTCGGCGCCAGCGTCGATGAGTAGCAGATCGCTGGCCTTGAGCCGATCCTGATTGTCGGTGTAATGGAGGACACAGGCGTTCGCTCCCCCCGCGACAATGGCGCTGTATGCCGGATAACGGCAACCGCTGAAAACAAACTCATGGAGCAGTTCCGCCTCGATCTGATACTCCCGCATGCCAGGACGGCATGCCCGCATGGCCCGGCAGTGCGCACGTGCCGAAACCTGTGCCGCATAGCGCATTCGCTTGATTTCCGTTGCACTCTTTATCAGACGCATTTCATGCAGCATGTGATCCAGTGAAGTAATGTTGTCCGGCACATGGATGCCGGCGCGCGCTTTGCCGCGCAGCTGGTTGATCCAGCCAATCAACCGTTGATCGAACACCTGATCACGCCCCATGGTGTAGTACACCTGGTTCCGGTTCTCCAGCAGACCGGGCAAAATATCGTCGATATCGGTGACGGGGAAGGAGTCGTCCGCACCATACTGCTCCACGGCCCCCTCCTGCCCCGCCACTGACCCGTTCCACTGCTCTATCTGCGCGTCCCGCTCACGGCAAAAGAGAAGATACTCCCCGTGCTTGCGGCCCGGAATCAGCACCAGCACCGCATCCGGCTCGGGAAAACCGCTCAGATACCAGAAATCACTATCCGGACGGTAAGGGTACTCCGTATCGCGGTTTCGCTTGCTGACCGGTTTTGCGGGCAGGATGGCGATAGCGCCCTCCTCCATCATCCGCAACAGATGCTGACGCCGTTTGGAAAATTCACTACGCTTCAATGGAAACACCTCACTCGACCGCCCTGCCCGGAGCGCTTGAGCCCATCAGAGAAAAACTCAATGCAATCTGTCACCGTTCGCCGGCCTCCGGCTGGCGCCAAGCTCATCATGGAGTAACAACACCCCCGCGCGCAAATACTCCACCAGTTCCATGTACGAGCGCTCATCCTGTTCATCCCCTTCGAGCTGATAACTTCCCGCCTGGCCCATCTCGGTCAGATCCTGCAAGATCTCCCGCGCCTCGGCGGAGAGCTGCTGTGTCTGCCGCAGCCCGCCCAGCGTCAATCCCAGCAGGAATCCTTGGCACCACTCCCCCAGTGACGCAATGCGCAGCTCAATCGACCGGCCATCATCCGGCAACAGTGGAGAAAAAGTAAAACCACCGTCGTTCAGCTCGGAATTCGTTTTCCGGTACAGCTCGTCGAATACCGCCTCCATTTCCGCCCCCGGCTCCACATCCGGAAACAACTGCCGCAACCAGTCCGTTTCTTCCAGCGATGCATGGCCGGCACACAGCAGTCCGCAGAGTGTTCCATGGCTCTCGGACACGCCTGGCTGGCCGGCCAGTAGCGCCAGTTTTTCCTCAATCCGATCAAAAATTGGTCTGTTCATACTCACAGATACACTGCTCTCGCGAAATCAGCATCGTACCACTTTTTCCTCCATTATTGACCCGGCGGCAGCAGCGTTCTATATTGATGGCACAAAAGGGGTGTTTCCAAAGGTGCAAACAGTCATTATGGAAGAGTTAGAGTTGAAACAGCTGGAGTCACGCATCGACGATCTGATAAGAATCGTCGAACATCTCAAGGATGAAAACAGAACGCTGCTGTCCGAACGGGTCCATCTTTTGGAAAGAACGGAAAAAGCGCGTCACCGGGTCGAAACCATGCTGGGGCGGCTCAAAACGCTGGAACAGGAATAATAAAATGAGAACAGAGCCTGAACTGATAACCGTCCGCATCCTCGATAAAGAGTACCGAATCGGCTGTGGCGAAGGCGAACGGGAAGCGGTCATTGCCTCGGCATACCACCTGGATGCAAGAATGAGGGAGATCCACAACAGCGGGAAAGTGATCGGCATGGATCGAATTGCCGTCATGGCCGCCCTCAACATCACTCATGAGTTCCTGCAGCTTCGCAGTGAAAAAGAGTCGCTTACCCGCAAGGTCAACGGGGAACTTCGCAACCTGCATACCAAGATCGGAACGGCCGTCGACAAGGCCATGGGTAAATAGGTCAGGCAGGAGAACTGCTGCCGGATACGGGCTTGTTGCGCCGCTATCGCCCGCGCTGGTTTTCCGCAACCATTGCCGCCAGACCGGTAGCAAGATCGGGATATTGCAACCGGATCCCAAGCTCCTTCGACACCTTGCCGCTATCGACGCGGCGCGACTCATCGAGATAGGAGAGCATTGACGGGGATAGCTCTCTTTCCGCCTGCTGCCGGGTGATCTCGGGGCAACGGGGCAGACCAAACGTATCCGCAATGCAGTGGTAGTAATCGGTCATGGTACTCACTTGACCATCGGTTACGTTGTAGATGGCCGTCCCGCTCCGGTGACGGGAGGCAGCGATACCGATCGCAGCCAGATCGTCCGCGTGAATCCGGTTGGAGTAAGGCGCCTCTTCAGGCCGCAATACCGGGCGGGATTGACGTATCGACTCGATTGGCAGACGATCCCGGCTATAGATCCCGGCAACACGCAGAATGGTAACGGGAACAGCGTGAACAGCGCTCCATTGCAGCAAACACTCTTCGGCATCGAGACGGCGTTTAGCGCGATCCGTCCGTGGCCTGGGGAGCGTATCTTCATCGACCCAGGCGCCCCCCCGATCGCCGTATACGCCGGTGGTGCTGATATAAACCACCGTGGCGGGAAGATGGCCGGGTATCAAGCTGTCGAGCCAGTTCCGCATTCGCCAATCACTCGTCCCGCTCGCCGGGGGTGGGGCAAAATAGTAGACGAGGCTGCCCGTCAACGGCATCTTTTCCAGTGTTTCGGGCCGATCCAGATCCCCCTTTATCGACCGGACAGGCGGCCACCTTTTCGGCTTCCGGTTTAACGCTGTCACTTCATTACCATTTTTCAGCTCCAGCTTCGCTACCCGCCTCCCGATGTCGCCAAAACCGACAATAATGATTTTCAAAGCGATTGACTCCTCACAAAAACAGGGTTGCCATGGCCGACCCGCGGGACTCAGTCAGTTCCATCTCCGGTATTCGGCGTGTTACATTCTACACGAGAGTGCCTGGCGGCATGCCGCCAGGAGGACAGTAACCATTGCTCGCAGGATTGACACCATGAAACGGGATCCACAGTTGCGCTCCCTCTCCAGCGATCACCACCGTGCACTGGTGATGGCCCGAAAGATGGAAAGAGCCAGTAAAACAGACCGTATCGACCCGGAAACCCTGAGTGAAATAAAAGCGTTTTGCCAGAATGAACTGGAACCCCACTTTTCCACGGAGGAGAACGCACTGCTGCCCCCGCTGAAAAAGTGCGGGGAACATCGACTGGTGGAACAGACGCTTCGCGAACATGCCGAAATGAGAGCGCTGGCAGCCCGGCTGGAGCAACGGGATGTGCTTCAGCAGTTTTCCCGGCTGCTGAAACAGCATGTGCGGTTCGAAGAAAAAACGCTGTTTGAGGTCTGTCAGGAGAAACTGGGACCCATCGAACTCGGCGCAACGGAAGAAAACAGGCCGAACAAGATGCGCGATACTCGCAGGCAGGAGCCTTGAGGCTCCACAGGGAGCCGTAAATCCCCCGCTTTCAGGGGCAAGCCGAGTAGTTACGGAACTTGTATTGGATAATTGGAGCTGGCGAGAGGAGTCGAACCCCCGACCGGCTGATTACAAGTCAGCTGCTCTACCAACTGAGCTACGCCAGCATTTTTGTCAATGCTCCATTCTAATCCACCCGTTTGTTGTCCGCAACGGGAGGGCGTCGTTACTCTGTTTTTTCTCTGCGGACAAAATAGAGGGCAAGAAAACCATGAACCACAAACACCGGATTACCCTGCAGAAGATCTTCTCCCACCCCATCGATACCAGTATCAACTGGAAAAAGATTGAGTCGTTGTTCACTCATCTGGGCGCCGAGCTGAGCGAGGGACGAACCGGGCGGATGAAGGTGATTCTGAACGGCCAGGAGGCGGTGTTCTCCCTGCCGCATCACGGTCACACGTTGCAGGACAAAAACGAGATAGTGCGGCTGCGACACTTCCTGGAGAGTGCGGGGATCACGCCGGGGAAGGATTGAGCCATTTCAGGTACTCCGTCACCCCTTGCTGGACGGTGCTGAAGGGGGCCTCGTATCCCGCAGCGCGCAGAGCGCTGATATCGGCCTCGGTAAAGCTCTGGTAGCGGCCGCGCAGCTGCCCCGGGAAGGGGATGTAATCAATCTCCCCGCCGCCATGGAAACGGATGACGGTATTGGCGACTTCATTGAAGGTCTGGCTGCGGCCGGTACCCAGGTTGAAGATGCCGGATTTCCCGGGATGCTGCAGAAACCACAGGTTAACGGCCGTTACATCCCTTACATAGACGAAATCCCGCCGTTGCTCACCGTCGCCGAAGCCATCGCACCCTTCAAACAGCTTTACCCGCCCGCTCTCCCGCATCTGGTTGTTGAGATGGAAAGCGACGCTGGCCATACTGCCCTTGTGCTGCTCCCGCGGACCATACACGTTGAAGTAGCGGAACCCGGCTATCTGGCTGCGAGCCTGGGGCAGCAGCCGGCGAACGTACTGGTCGAACAGCAGCTTGGAGTAACCATAGACATTGAGCGGTTGCTCATGATCAGCCGATTCGCGGAACTCCGGTCCCGAACCGTAAACAGCCGCCGACGAGGCGTACAGAAACGGGATCTCGCGCTGCAGGCAGTAGCGCAGCAATGTTTTGGAGTAGCGGTAGTTGTTGTTCATCATGAATTTTCCGTCCCACTCGGTGGTGGTGGAACAGGCTCCCTGATGGAAAACAGCGGTTACCGGGGAGTCAAACGCCTCGCCCGCCTCAATCCGGCTGATGAACTCCTCCTTGTCCTGATAGTCACTGAGGATACAATCCACCAGGTTGGTGAACTTGGTGCCGTCGCTCAGGTCGTCCACCACCAAAATATCGTGGTGCCCCTGATCATTCAGCGCCTTGACCAGATTGCTGCCAATGAATCCGGCCCCTCCCGTTACAATTATCATCGCTTGCTCCTGATGGTGGAAATGATACTGCTGGTGGACATGCCTTCCTTGAAGTCCAGAACCCGGACCTCGCCGCCATTGGCCGTTACACAGCCGTAACCGGCAATCTCCTCCGGCCGGTAATCGCCCCCCTTGACCAGGTAGTCGGGCAGGATCCGGCAGATAAGCCGTTCCGGCGTCTGCTCAGGGAATGGAACCACCCAGTCCACACTCTGCAGCCCGGCCAACACCGCCATGCGGCGATCGAGCGTGTTGACGGGACGCCCGCTACCCTTGAGACGGGCGACAGAGGCATCATCATTGACCGCCACGATGAGGCGATCCCCCAACCGGCGGGCCTGTTCCAGATAGGCGACGTGGCCGGCATGGAGAATATCGAAGCAGCCATTGGTCATGACAATGCGCTCGCCCTGGGCGCGGGCATCCTGAACTGCAACGGCAAGCTGTTCTTCACTCATCACGCCACCGCACTCCTGATCATCACGCAGCGCCTGACGCAGTTCAGGAACGCTGATGGCGGCAGTACCCAGCTTGCCCACCACGATACCCGCCGCCAGATTGGCCAGCGTGGTAGCGTGCTCCAGCGGCTGCCCGGCCCCCAGCGCGGCTGCCAGCACCGAGATGACCGTGTCTCCGGCGCCGGTAACATCGAATACCTCCCGCGCCCGGGTCGGCAGATGGAATACCGGCTGGCCGGTGCGCAACAGGGTCATGCCGTGTTCACCGCGGGTCACCAGCAGCGCTTCCAGCTCCAGCTCCCGGATCAGATCAAGCCCCTTGTCCACCAGCTCGTCCTCGTGGCGGCAGCGGCCGACCACCGCCTCGAACTCGGTCAGGTTGGGGGTAATCAGACTGGCGCCGCGATAGATGGAGAACTCCCGGCCCTTGGGATCGATGAGCACGCTCTTGTCCGCGCTCCGGGCAGCCTCGATAAAAGGCGCAATGGACTGCAGCGCCCCCTTGGCATAGTCTGACAGCAGCACCACGTCGGCACCCGGCAGATGGCATCGGTAACGCTCCAGCATGGCGCGGGTATCCGCCGTTGCGAAATCACTCTCGAAATCCAGCCGGATAAGCTGCTGCTGACGGCTGATGACGCGCAGTTTGGTCACGGTGGAGAAACCCGGCAGACGGCACACAGCGCACTCCACACCGGCACTCTCCAGCCGCCGCTGCAGTGAATCGGCCGGTTCATCGTTACCCGTCAGACCGGTAAGTATCGCCTTCGCTCCCAGGGCGGCAATATTGAGCGCCACGTTACCGGCGCCGCCGGGACGCTCCTCCACCTCCTCCACCCGGACCACCGGCACCGGAGCCTCCGGCGAGATTCGGGAGGTGCCGCCATGCCAGTAGCGATCCAGCATGACATCGCCAGCGACCAGAACCCGGGCGCCGCTGAAGTCAGGAATGGCCGTAAAGGGTCTCATGACCGGATTCGATGGCCTCGCACAGCATGTGCAGGATCAGGATATGCGCCTCCTGGATGCGGGCGGTGTTATCCACGCCGATGGTCAGGGGCACATCCACCAGGGCAGCCAGTTCACCGCCGTCACGGCCCAGCAGACCCACGGTCTGTATGTTGCACCCCCGGGCATACTCCACCGCCTTGAGTATATTCACCGAGTTGCCGGAGGTGCTGATGGCGACCAGCAGCTCCCCCGGCTTGGCCAGCGCCTCCAGTTGGCGGGAGAATATGTGCTCAAAACCGTAGTCGTTGCCGATGGAGGTCAGAGCCGACGTATCCGTGGTCAGCGAGATGACCGGAAGGCCGCGCCGCTCCCGCTCAAAACGCCCCGCCAGCTCGGCGGCGAAGTGTTGTGAATCCGCCGCTGAACCGCCATTGCCGCAAATGTAGATCTGTCCGCCATAGCCAAGAACCCGCAGGATCCGTTCAACCGCCTCATGAATCTGCGGGGCAAGATCTTCGATATATGCAACAGCCCGGTTATGGGCGGCAAGGGTGGATTGGATATCTAGGTTCATAAGCGTGGGTCGTAGTGGCATAAACAGGGCGTATTGTATTACTTTTCCAGAACGGAGCGTAATGTCTCGAACACCTGCCGCGGCTGGATGGCCTGCAGGCAGACATTGTCCCTGCACGGAGTCTTGCGGTGATTGGCGGCACTGACGCAGGGAGAACAGGCCAGCCCGGCATAGATGGGAGTGGAGTTGCCCAGAGAACCATAAAGCGCCGGAGTCTCCGGACCGAACAGCACAAAGGTAGGCAGATCGGTAACGGCGGAGAAGTGGCCCGGCCCGGAGTCGTTGGTAACCATCAGGGTGGAAACACTGTAGAGCACCGGCAGCTCCCCCAGCTTCAACCGGCCGGCAAAGTTAATGCAACGCCCATCCCCGACCCGGCTCCGGAGTCCCTCCGCCTCCTGCTGTTCTGCCGGGGCTCCGGTGATCAGAATCACCACATCCGGATAGGTCTCGAGAATCATCTTCATCAGCGTCACATAACGCTCCGGCATCCAGCGGCGCTGCGGCAGCAGTTCGCTGGCGTTGGGATTAATCAGAACCAGGCGCTGCGCCTCCGGTTGCCAGGCGGGAGCACACTGTTTGATTTGCTCCCGCATCGCTGACTGTTGCGCCGGGCTGATTGATGCCTTGCGCAGCCGGATTTCGTCGTCGCCGATGACCGTTTTGGAATAGGGGTGCTCCTCGCGTTTACTCAGCAGTGCATTGACCAGGGCAACAAAGTTTTTGGCGATATGCTGATGAGGGTTGTAGGCCACCCGGTGGGTGAGCATCTCGCCACGATACAGCCCTTCATTGTGAAAGGCGTGGAATCCCACCCGGTTACCAGCACCGCAAAGGCCGGTCAGCAGCGCACTGAAACGGGAAAACAGCTCCAGATCGATAACGCTGTCGATGCCCATCCTGCGGCTCCAGCGCAAAAAGGCCAGCGTGTCACCGGCCAGGTGCCGCAGGCTGTCCTCGCGGATGGTAAAGATATTTTGCCGGGGAACGGTATCCAGCAGATAGAGACTGGCGGCATTTTTGGCAAAAATGACAAAGTAGAGTTCGGCATTCAGCTCCCGCTCCAGCTTCTGCATGGCGGGATCGGCAAGAATGGTGCTACCCATCTCGGAAAGCTCGACCAGAAGCACTTTGTGCGGCGCCGTCTCCGGCGCCGGCCTGAATCTGTTCCACAGACGCAGCAGACCGCTGGCCAGCCAGCAAAGCGGCACTCCGGCCAGATGATCAATACGCCGCATGGTGTCGATTTTCATGATGTTATTAGCAACGTCTCCTAGATGTGATGTCTTCCCGCCAGATAGAAATAGAGGCCGGGAAGACTGGTGATTATCAACGCAAGACCGTAAAGGATCGACATGGAGAGCACCAGCGTCTTGTCGGCCCCGATCAGCGAAAACAGACCAATCATCGCCCCTTCTCTCACACCCCAGCCAGCCAGGGCGATGGGGATGAGCGTCAACAGGACGACCGGCGGGATAATTATCAGGAAGGTAATCAGCCCATAACGCATCCCTACCCCTTGCGCCAAAAAATAGAAGGCGACAATCGAGAACAGATGAGTCAGGAGGGTCATGACAATCTGGATGGCTCCCTTTTTGCCGTGATACACCCTGTTGGTGCGGCGTGACAACCCGTAAAGGGGACGCAACCAGGAAGATCTGCGAAAGAAACGGAACCGGGCAAAATTAAGCCGCTGAACCGCCATCAGAACGAGAATAACGGTGATTCCACCCATTGAAAGGGCATTGATCACCCAGAAGATCCCCGGGGGCAGCAGATCGGGACGCAGGAAGTTGGCCAGCAAATTCAATATCAACAGACCACTCAACCCCACCAACCGATCGATAAATACCCCGGCGAAGGCATCCCGCTTGCGAAATCCCAGGCGCACGATATCCAGCACACGCAACGCGTCACCACCGATACTGGTCGGCAGCGCCTGATTGAAGAATGCCCCCTTGAAATAGCTTCTCAGATAAAAAAGAAAGCGCTGGCCGAAGCGAAGCTCCTTCATAATAATGTTCCACCGGTAAGAAGCCAGAAAGGTACTCAGGAACTGGGCGGCGACACCGAGCAGAACGTATCGCACATTGGCATTCCCGATCGTAGCAGCCACCTCATGAATGTCGATACTGCGGAAAATAAGGAACAAAATGGCGAGGGTAACGGCTATTTTGACGGCATTCTTCATTCAAACGGGAGGCGTTGCATATCGTCGGACCTGACCATTAACCCGGCCACCCATATTCAGCCGGCGAGTGACGCCTTGATCTGAGCAATGCTTGAAGTCTTGAACATGATCTATATCTATACAGGGTGGCCGGGTTAACAGTCACGAAGATTATATCATTTCAACGCAATTACGGATATCAGCGCAATCTGCTCAAGCGCAACAATCCAGGCAATGCCAGCGCCAGGCAAGACAGGGCTATCAAGCGCTGATAGACGGTGACATCGGGATCGCCGGTTTGGTGATATAACAGCAACCAAACAGCCATCGACACCAGCAAAAGCGAAAAACCGCGCTGCGCCGGCGGCTGCAACCCGGCCGGCCAGCGCCGGGCCAGCAGGGTTCCGAATACGGCTGCCAACCAGCCACCGGCCGCACCTGCGAGCACATCGATTGGCCAGTGAACACCAACGACCATACGTGAACTTCCCACCAGCACTGCCAGCAACAGCACCGCCATGCGCAACCGCCATGATGTAAAGTGCAGAAACAACACGCCGGCAAACACAAAGACAGTGGTGGTGTGGCCGGACGGAAAGGAGTATTTTCTGGAAACAGGCCCGATAATCGTCAGTGCATCGGCGGGCAGCAGGGCAGCAGGCCGCATCGCTCCTACCAACGGTTTGAGTCCCAGCGTCCACACCGCGGCCAGCAAGGCAGCGACCATCATCGCCCGTACAATATCGGGGCGGCGGCCGATCAAAGGCAGTACCAGCACCATTGCCACCACCCCGTCACCCAGCAGGGTCAGATGCGACCACAGTGTCTCCCCGGTATAGCGGCTCAACCCGTTGAACCAGAAAAAAACGGGCGTACTCGAACCGGTTATCCAGACAAGCGTCAAGCCGGCCAACGCGGCCAATGGCACGCACCAGTAACCGGGGTTCTCCAGGAGCGAAGCGAAACGGACAGCGTTTCTACCCGCCACGCCGGAACCCCTCACAGGCGAAATAGCGGAAGATGACGGCGGGTTTGCCGTTTAGCAGGACAGGTAGCGGCTCCAGCTCCTTGCAGGTGGAGAAATAACGGCTGCCGGGTTTGCCCCGGTAGTAGGAGGGCGAGACCAGAATACCGTGCGCCCCTTTCTGCGGCGAACCAAACCAAAGATCGAACTGATCAAAACGCCGGTCCAGCACCTGTACCGGCGCGGGGCGGGCATACCAGGCGATACGGCTGGCAAAGGTCCAGTTTTCCACGAAAAGCTGCGGCGGGCGGCCAGGCGTATCCGGTAGCTGCCGGCGTAATTTCTCTGCTCTCCGGGCCGCCTGCTCCCAGCCATAGAGATCCCGCATCGGGTGCTCACCCGCCTGGAACGGTATCCAGGGAACCATCAGTTGGCTATACACCAGCAGAATCAGCAGGCTGGAGTAGACGGCAGAAAACCCAACTGTCACACGCACGGAACGCAGCCTCCAGTGCTGAACTATCCAGCGTGCGGCCAAAGGAGATGCAATGGCCCACCCAAGCGCTGTCCAGTGGGGCAGCGTGGAGTGGAATCCCCCGTTCCACCCGAACAGCAACAACACCGGCAGGCTGAAGCAGAGCGTATCTCGAACGCCCGGGTGACGCCATTCACGCATCCCCTGAAACAGCGCTATCCACCCGAACAGATAGAGTGCCGGTGCATAGGCCAGCAACTGCCCGGCCTGGCTGACCAGAAACCGTTGTATATTCCACTGCCCCCCTTTGGTGCCATGCTGGAGCTGATAGTTGATCGAAATCCAGTCGTGCAGATGGTTCCACCACAACACCGGCAGAATCAGCAGAAACCCGATACCGAACGCCAGCCACAACCCCGGCGACCCGAGACGCCGCCACCCGTTTCCCGCCACCAGGATCAGCAACGCGCCGGCAACCAGCGTGATAGCGGTGTACTTGGACAGGCCCGCCAAACCAAGAAACAGACCACTCAACAACCAATCCGCCAGCCTGTTGTGGCAAAACGCACGGCGCAGATAGCGCACTGCCAGCAGGCCGAACAGCAGTAAAGGACCATCGGGAACCATCGCCAGGGCCAGCAACTGGATGATAATCCCGGCCTGAAACAGCACAACAGCGATCAACCCCAGCCACGGCGACTGTTCGGGAAACAGCTCCCGCGTCAACTGATACAGCACGAGGCAGGCCACAGCGGAGAGTGTGATGGGGAGCAGTCTCAGCGCAAAATCACTTTGCGCAAAAGGAAGAACAAGCGCCTGCAGCCAACCAACCATGGGGGGATGATCGAAGTAACTCCAGTCCAGATAGAGGCCATACAGTGCGTAATGCGCCTCGTCCACGCTGAGTCCGGCGCCGCCAGCAACCGCCAGATGCAGCAAGGTCAGGCCGGCAATCACCCCCCAAGTGACCCGGCGTGACTGCCGGGCCTGTTGCGATGCCGTCATACCCTGAAACCCGCCGGCGATGCTACTGAACCCGGCTGGCACAGGGGCGTGACTCTACCGTGGCTTGACGGGTGTTTCTGACCAGATTGTCCAGCATCGCGGCGGACAAGGGTTCCCTTTTGTCGCCACGCAGCGCCAACCAGTACTGCCGCTTCCTTATCTTCGCCCTGTTGATGACAACCTCGAACCCATGCTTTTTTACCTCGAGCATCCGCGCGCGGGCTTTACCCATGGTTGGAAAGACACCCAGCGATACCGTGTGTTTTATTTTTTCCGAGCTGCCCGGTCTGGCGTCTGTTATCCCCACCGCATCGAGACCCCGCAGAATATTGCGGACCCCCTCCCGGCCGCCAGTGGCAGGAATATAGACCCAGTAGCCGGCGCTTTCGCGGATTTTGCTCCAGCGGCGCTCGATAGCCGATGAAGATGCCGCCAGGGTTGCGGCCCGGGCCACCTCGGTGCTGGATACGAACGGACCCAGCACATAACAGGAGTCCGCTTCCGGCGCGACAGGCTGCTGCTCCTGCGGCGGCGGCTTTTTGACCACAGGGGATTCAATTTCGCTCAGCAACAGCAGCCGGTTACCCTTCACCGATGACGCCGGTTCCTGCCGGAAACGCTCGTCGGCATCATCAGCACCTGACCAGTTCCAGAAGAAAAAAATGACATTCGCCGCCAACAGCAGCAGGAATAACCACTTCATCGTTGTCTACATGTTTGCGAACTTGTTTGGTTGTAACTATTCAGCTCACCCCTGAAATCCGCCATTTCCGCGTTGAAAAATGGTCATTTACACGCGTAAACTCCCATTTTTCGCCTTGAACTGGCAAATTTCAGGGGCAATCTGAACAGTTACCGGTTTGCTTCATACCAAGCTGAATAGTTACGTTTGGTTATTAACCCGGCCACATAATATATCGTGTTCAGCCGTGCTGTGCGCGTTTGCGGCAAGGCGTCGAAACGCCGCTGCAGCACGCCTGCAGCCAGTTTCGACAACGCAGTTCGCGGGCGCACACAGCACGGCCTGTCTTTTCCCTGTCGATCGGTCAGGAGCCTCGGGCCTCTCCCCTCCCGGCGTTGCGCGCCTTGCCAGGGGAACGACCCTTGCCGGCGGCGCGCACCTTGACAGGGAAGAGGCCTGAGACTCTGAATACGACATATTATGTGGCCGGGTTAATATCTTCGGCCAGGACCCTCGCCCCTTCCAGTACGAGTTGGGGACGATAATGCCACTGACCACGCAGATGTGGAAGCAGCTGGCGTGCATCACCCCCGGTAATGACGCATCTTACGTCAGATGCTGTCGCCTCCGCGATTCTACGCAGCCTCCCGGCAGCCCGCTCCATGGCGCCACTTGCCGCGTAGAAACAGCCCAGCATCACAGCGCTTTCCGTATCCCGGCCCGGTTCTTCGTTTTCTGCTGCCGAACGTCCTTGCAGCGGGCCGATTCCAGCGGTACTCCGCTGCAACGAAGAGCGCATCGCTGTCAGCCCGGGAAGCACGATGCCACCAAGGTGGCGGCCACAGGGATCCAGCATGTCGACAGTCAGCGCCGTGCCGCAGTCGGCGACGCAAACAGCCTGGCGCCCAAACAGACTGTGAACGGCAACGAGCGCCGCCCAGCGATCCACTCCAAGCCTGGCCGGTTCCCGGTAGCCGTTGATCACGCCACACGCCCGGGGCTGGCTGTCCGGAAACTCCACAACCACACCCCATGTACGGCTGCACCACTGTGACAGCGAACGGTTCACCTGGTCACCGGCCACACTGATGGCGACAACCCGCTGTGGCTCACCGCGGCCCCGCCAGCACTGCTCCCAAAGCTGCGGCAGGGGGCGGCCCTGATACTCGACTGCGCCCCCGGCTGTCAGTTGCGCGCCACGCCAGTCGGCCCACTTGAGACGGCTGTTCCCGATATCGATCAACAGCCAGTTCATCGGATACGCAGCGTCACTTCACCGCTGTGAAAATGGCGGAATCCATCCGTGCAGCGCAAGCAGATGGCCCCCCGTTCGTCGATGCCCTGTGCCGTACCCACCAATGAGCCTGAAGCATGCTGTATCTGAACCTGACGGCCAGCGGTGCAATCCAGCGTTTCCCAACGCGCCTGGAACCCGGGCAACCCTTTCTCCTCGTAAACGGACAATCCGGTGAGCAGGTGGTGCAACAACAACCCGGCAATCCGGTTGCGCCCGGGTTGCCTGCCGGTAACGCGTTTCAGATCCGTCCAGGGCTGTTCGATACCGCTTGCCATAACCGGCGGCATATCGATATTGAGACCGACACCAATGACAATCTGGCAGGAACCGGCCATCTCTCCCTTGGCCTCCACCAGAATACCGGCCAGCTTGGCGCCACCGTACAGCACGTCATTGGGCCATTTCAGACCCGCTTCACGGATACCCGCCGCCCGTAACGCATCGACAACCCACACACCGGCTGCCAGGCTGAGACCAGAAAGCGGGTGAGCAACCCTGTCGAACTGCCATCGGACAGAGCAGCAGATCCCGCTGGCAAAGGGTGATTGCCAGCGGCGCCCGCCTCTTCCGCGGCCTGCGTGCTGATACTCCGCGAAACAGGCCAGGCCGGTTCCGCTCCGCTCCAGCAGATAGCGGTTGGTGGAATCGATCCGTGGAAGAATCTCCAGCTCATTGAGCAGGGAGCGGCTGTGGCCGTTCAACCGGGAGATGATGGCATCATGCCGAAGCAGCTCGACCGGCCGGAGAAGGCGGTAGCCTTTGCCCCTGACCGCTTGCAGCTCCAGGCCCAGATCCCCAAGCGAATGCAGCCCCTTCAGAATGGCGGTGCGGCTGGCGCCCAGCAGCTTTCCCAGCTGCTCACCGGAGTAGAACCGGCCATCAGCCAAAATTTCCAGCAGAGGGAGTTCCCGTCCCGGGTCAGCGCGCGGCATTCAGCAAAAGGTAACAGGGATAATGGGCCGAAAGGAATGGGCGGAGGCTACTCTGACCAACGCTGGCATACCACGCAGGCATTGGTGCCACCAAAACCAAAGCTGTTGGACATAATCCGGTTCAGCGTCACATCATCCTGCCGCTGTCTGACGATGGGGTAACCCTCCGCTTCGGGATCGAGCTGTTCGATATGGGCTGACGCGGCAAGAAAACGGTTCTCCATCATCAGCAGGGAGTAGATAAGTTCGTTGACCCCGGCCGCACCAAGCGCGTGGCCGGTAAGCGATTTTGTCGAGGAAATAGCCGGCAGCCGATCGCCGAACACCGTCTTGACCGCCTTGAGTTCAGTGATATCGCCTGCCGGTGTGCTGGTGCCGTGCGCATTGATGTAGTCGACAGAGCCATCAACTGTACTCAGGGCAATCCGCATGCAACGCACCGCTCCTTCGCCCGAAGGAGCCACCATATCGGCGCCATCCGAAGTGGCCCCATAGCCGACCACCTCGGCGTAGATATGGGCTCCACGCGCCCGGGCGTGCTCCAGCTCTTCCAGTACCAACAGCCCGCCCCCACCTGAAATAACGAAACCGTCGCGATTGGCGTCGAAGGCGCGGGACGCGCTGGCTGGCGTGTCGTTGTACCGGGACGAGAGCGCACCCATGGCGTCGAACAGCACCGACATCGACCAGTGCAGCTCCTCTCCCCCCCCTGCGAATACGATATCCTGCTTGCCAAGCTGGATCTGTTCAGCCGCGTTTCCAACGCAGTGAGCGCTGGTGGAGCAGGCGGAGCTGATGCTGTAGTTTATTCCCTTTATCTTGTAGGCGGTGGCCAGATTGGCCGAGGTCGTACTGCCCATGGCTTTGGGGACACGATAGGGGCCAACCCTTTTTGCTCCCCTGCTGCGCAGGATATCGGCCGCTTCCACCACGGTGACGTTCGACGCCCCGCCGGATCCCACGACAATGCCGGTGCGGGGATTGGAGATATCTTCCTCTTCCAGGCCGGAATCGGCAATCGCCTCCCGCATGGCCAGATAGTTGAAAGCTGCGGCATCACCCATGAAACGCAACAATTTACGGTCAATCAGCTCCTTGTAGTCGAGACGAACCGGCCCGTGAACATGGGAGCGAAAACCGAGTTCGGCATATTCCTCGCTATGTTCTATGCCTGAACGTCCCTCGCGCAATGAGGCAAGCACCTCCTGTTTGTTGTTGCCAATACTGGAAACGATGCCGAGCCCTGTAATGACCACACGCCGCATAATCTAACCTCAAAACCCTTCTGTTGACGTAAACAGGCCGACACGCAGATCATTGGCGGTGTATATCCGGCGCCCATCCACCTCCATCGCTGCATCGGCGATGCCCATATACAGTCTGCGTTTTATGACCCGCTTCAGATCGAGCCGGTAGGTTACCAGTTTATTGTCTGGCAGCACCTGCCCGCTGAACTTGACCTCACCCGCACCCAGCGCCCGGCCATGACCAGGACCGCCACTCCATCCCAAGAAGAACCCCACCAACTGCCACATGGCATCCAGTCCCAGGCAGCCAGGCATCACCGGATCCCCCTCAAAATGGCAATCGAAAAACCAAAGCTCCGGCTTGATATCCAGTTCTGCCCGTATCTCGCCTTTGCCATGCGCACCCCCATCAGCGTTAATAAGGGTAATCCGGTCAAACATCAACATCGGCGGCAGCGGCAGTTGGGCATTGCCGGGACCAAAAAGCTCCCCTTTCCCGCACGCGATGAGTTCTTCAAAAGAGTAACTGTTCTGTTTTTGCATCTTGAATCATTTCCATCGGCCCCGCCCGCCTGCTCCTGCAACCGGCCATGCACCCGGATTACTGAGGTGTTGCAGACTTGAATCACCTATTATACAACTTCCTGCCCCGTTAAAACAGCGCGCGGCCCCGGCGGGGAGTGGCGCTCTTTGTCAGTCATCGTTTTCAGACATGTCACGGGGTTTCAACGACCAGCGGAGCCATCACCGCTTGCCAGAACCGTTCTGAGCACGTTCATCGCTCTCTTTCTGTTCGCTGCGCATCTCGCTCTGCAACTCTTCCGCGTGGCAATTCGATAACACGGCATCGACCATCTTTTTCCGGTTTCTGTCCTGAAACCAGTTGTCCTGGGCAGTCCTCATGTTCCGCTCCGCCACCGACACCACTTTTTTCTGCTGATCCACCGCCTCGGAAAGTTTGTTCACGAAACCTTGGTATTGGCGCAGCCGGGCCGCCTTTATGCCCTTTCGGGCCGTCCCCTGCAATCGACTGATATATTCAAGCCGATAGGACTCCAGCTCGTCGAGTTGTTTCTGCTGCTGCCACAGATGCTGGCGGCTTTCCCCCAGCTTGCGGGCGGCTTCCTGCTCTTTGTCTTCGGCCAGTTTCACGACAGGCAGCAGCCGGCCACTGCGTTTCCGGTTCACCATTCAGTTTCCACCCCTCATGACGAAGAACCGGCCGGACCGCCAGGCACCGGGATCAACGCCTTTAGCTGTTGCAGGCTCTGGCCGATATCGACCCCGTCACGCATGTCCTGGCCAAGAAATGTCAAAAGTCCGGGATAAAGCGCGATGGACTCGTCGATAGCGCTATCGGTGCCTTTGCTGTAGGCGCCGATATTGATCAAATCCCGGTTCTGTTGATAGGTTGAGTAGATCTGCTTGAAGCGGCGGGCTGCCTGTTGGTGATCCGGCCCGGTTATCTCGGTCATTACCCGGCTGATGGAAGCTTCGATATCGATAGCGGGAAACTGGCCCGCCTCCGCCATCCGCCGGGACAGAACAACATGACCGTCGAGGATGGCCCGTGCCGAATCGGCAATTGGATCCTGCAGATCATCTCCTTCGGTCAGTACGGTGTAAAAAGCGGTGATTGAGCCGCCCCCTTCCGGGCCGTTTCCGGCGCGCTCCACCAGCTGCGGCAGCCTGGCAAATACCGAGGGGGGATATCCCTTGGTCGCGGGCGGCTCACCCACCGCCAGCGCAATTTCCCGCTGTGCCTGGGCGTAACGGGTCAGGGAATCCATCAGCAACAGTACATTTTTCCCCTGATCCCGGAAATATTCGGCGATACTGGTAGCCAGCGCGGCGCCATGCAGGCGCATCACCGGCGTGTCATCAGCCGGCGCTGCAACCACCACTGACCGGCGTAGCCCGTCCGGCCCCAGGATATTCTCGATGAACTCCTTGACCTCACGGCCACGTTCGCCGATCAACCCGACCACCACCACATCCGCCGTGGTGAACCGGGTCATCATTCCCAGCAACACACTTTTACCGACGCCGCTGCCGGCAAACAGCCCCATCCGCTGGCCACGGCCAACACTGAGCAGCGCGTTGATGGCCCGTACGCCCACATCCAGTGGTTCACGTATCGGCGCCCGCTCCATCGGGTTGACAGGGTGGCCATTGAGCGGAACAGATGCTTCTGCTCGCAGCGGCCCGCGTCCATCCAGTGGCCGTCCGCGCCCGTCCAGTACCCGGCCAAGCAGGGATTCACCGGCCGGCGCCCGATAGATTTTATTGGTGGGAATGACCCGTGCATTGGGCACCACGCCGCTCACGGTGGTGGTGGGCATCAGATAGAGCCGGTCAGCGGCAAAACCCACCACCTCCGCCTCGATATGGCTGCCATCAGCATTGACCACCTTGCAGCTGGCGCCGATGGGCGCGTGGCAGCCTACCGCCTCGAGGGTCAAACCGACCATGCGCGCCAGTTTCCCCTCTACTACCAGTTCTGGCGGTGCCAGCCGTTCGCGGTATTTCTCCAACCGCCGCGACCAGATGGGTGCTCGAACAGGATTCGGGTTCATTCACCACCTTCGCGCTCATCACCCAACAGCGTTGCGGCAACGGCGGCAAGCTGCCGCTCCACCGTTGCGTCGATATAGGATGCCTCACTTACCACCCGGCACCCACCCCGTGTCAGGGTGGGATCTTCGACGATCGTCCAGGGCCGGCTGTTCTTGCTGTCCTCTTTGAGCAGCACCTCCCGCACCATGGCCGCATCTTCCGGGTGCAGCGCCAACCGGTACTCCCGTGCGGCAACCGGGAGCAGTGATACCGCTTTCCGCACCACGGCAACGATCTGGCCAGGATCCGCCTTCAGCTCCCGGCGGATCAACTGGCGGGATACCGCAATCACCAGCGCCACCAGTTGGTCCTCAATCTCTTTATCCAACTGACTGACCGGATCGGCCAGGACGGCGAGCAGCTGCTGCAGGTGGTGCGACCTCTTCCGAAGCTCCTCACGCTCGGCCTCGAGCTGGCTTGCTTGTTCCTGCATCTCTGCTCTTCCCAGACGCACACCTTCACGTACCCCCTGTTCGTACCCTTTGTGGTGGCCCGCCTCGGCTCCGGCATCGTATCCCGTCTTGAACCCCTCCTCACGCGCAGCCAGAACATCCTGTTCAATCTCCCGAACCGGGGGGGGATCGCGCTGTTGCATATGCTCTGCCGTCGCCGGTGGTTCGGGCGGCGGCTCTCCACCGCACGGATCTTCTGTCAAACCGCGCTCCATGACAGGCGCCCGCCAACGGCGAACAGCCGCATTCTCCTCTTTGATGACAGCGGTCATTGCCTAAACAAACTCTTCACCCGAACCCCCCAGCGTAATCTCTCCGGAGTCCGCCATCCGTCTGGCAACGGCCAGCACCTCTTTCTGCGCCGCCTCGACATCGCTGAGACGCACCGGGCCTTTCGCTTCCAGATCATCACGCATCATCTCCGCAGCGCGCTTGGACATGTTCTTGAAGAACTTCTCCTTGAGCGCGTCATCGGCGCCCTTGAGCGCTGTAATCAGCGATTCGGACTGCACCTCGCGAAGCAATGCCTGGATACCCCGATCATCCACATCCAGCAGGTTGTCGAACACGAACATCAAGTCCTGAATGGATTGGGACAGTTCCGGGTCGACATCGGTGATGTTCTCCAGGATGCTGCTCTCCACCGAAGTATCGGTAAAATTGAGTATGTCCGCCGCTTTTTTGACGCCGCCGACAGTCGAGGATTTGAGGCTGCCGGCATTGCCGCCGGAGAACTGCCGCTCGAGAATCTCGTCCAGCTCCGCCAGCGCATTGGGTTGAACCCCCTCCAGGGTGGCGATACGCAGCATAATGTCGGTACGGGTGTTCTCCGGCAGCACAGCCAGCACCTCTGCGGCCTGATCCGACTCCAGAAAAGAGAGCACAATGGAGATGATCTGCGGATGCTCCAGCCGGATCATCTCGGCAATGGCGCGTGGCTCCATCCAGCGCAGGGAGTCGATTCCCTTGGAGCTTTTACCCAACATGATCCGATCCACCAGGCTGTCCGCCTTGTCCTCTCCCAGCGCCTTGACCAGCACGGTGCGAATATAGTCCTCTGCCTCCAGTCCAAGCGATGTCTGGCTCTCCACCAGTTCGGCAAACGAACTCAGCACATCTTCCACCTGATTACGGGTCACGCCACCCAGTTTGGCCATGGTTGCACCGAGTTTCTGCACCTCCCTTGGTCCCAGGTGTTTCATCACTTCCGCCGCGTCCTCTTCGCCGATGGAGAGCAGCAGTATCGAGGCGCGCTCGACCCCGCTCAGAGGACGCTTTTCCGGCAGCTCTCTTTGGGACTCCTCAGCCATCGGGCTGCTCCTCCTCCAGCCAGGATCGCACCACCTGCACCACCCGTTTTGGATCCTGTTTCGCTATCTCTTTTGCTGTCTTCAGATTGTCTTCGTGAGTGGCGGCTTGCATCTCGCGTTGCGCCTCTGTTTGCATGGCCTGCCGCTGAAGCTCCACCTCATCCACCGGCATGTCTTCATCACGCTGTACCGGAGCGGGAACCTGGGTCAAGCTGCGCAGCAGTGGCCGCAGCACTGAAAAAATGAGTATCAAAACCAGCAGACCGCCGAAAAGCTGCTTTCCGATATCGAGCACCCAGGGCTGCTGCCACCACGGCTGCACCTCCTGCTGCTGCTCCGGCTCGGCGACAAAGGCGGCGTTGATGACGTTGACGCTGTCTTCCCGTTGGGGATTGAAGCCAATAGCCTCTTTCACCAGTGCGGTCAGCCGCGCCATCTCCTCTTCGCTGCGCGGGATGCGCACCAGCTCTCCCTCTTCGTTGGTGCTCAACCGGTCGTCCACCACAACGGCCACCGACAGGCGGCGCACCGTACCGATGGGGTTGCGGATGTGGCTGATGGTTTTATCCATCTCATAGTTGATGGTCGAGTTACGCTTGCTGCGCAGCGGAGTGGCGCCGGCCTGGTCACCGGCCGGATCGATTACCTCTGGCGCCAACCCCGCACCCGGCGGCTCATTGGCCAGCGCCCCGGGAATCCCCTCCTCGACTCCATCGAACACCCGCTCTTCCGACTTCTGCTCGCTGCGGACTACCGCAGAATCCGGATCATAGCTCTCCTGCGTGCGTTCAGTATGGGTGAAATCCAGCTCCGCAGATACCTGTGCCTTAACCCCCTTGTTGCCAAGAATGGGAGCCAGAATCGCTTCGATACGGGAGATATAGCTTTGTTCGACCCGGCGGGTGTAGGCGAACTGCTGGTTGCTCAGATCCAGATCTGTCGTTTTATCCTTGTTGGTCAACAGTTGCCCGGTTTGATCGACCACGGTCACCCGATCCGCCGCCAACCCGGGAATACTGGAGGCAACCAGATGCACGATGGCCTGCACCTGTCGCTTTGTTGGCATCTGTCCCCGGTAGACATTCACCACTACCGAGGCGCTGGGCTTGTCACGCTCGCGAATAAAAACGGATTGCTTGGGCATTGCCAGGTGTACCCGGGCACTCCGAACATTGTCCATGGTGGCAATGGAGCGGGCCAGCTCTCCTTCGATCGCGCGCTGATAGCGTGTCGACTCCATGAAGCGGCTGACGCCGAATCCCTGCTGCTTGTCCAGCAACTCGAATCCCGCGACGCCGCCGCTCCTGGGCAGTCCTTGAGCAGCCAGCTGCAAACGAACCGCATGCACCTTGCTGGCGGGCACCATGATTCCGCCATTTTTCTCGTTCAGTTTATAGGGGATGTTTAGCTGTTCAATCGCCTGAACAATCTCACCGGCATCGCGCATCTCCAGCTGGCTGTAGAGACCGGTGTAGATCGGTTTTCTGGCCCATAGCAACACGAGCACGGTCAACACGGCGATCGCCACGACGGCTCCAATCAAACCGATCTTCCGCGGCAACGGCAACCGTTTGAAGCCTTCGAAATAGGTTGAAATACCAGGTGATGTTGCTAGTTCCATGGTGTCATGATCTGCTATTCATGTTTAACAATCGCATCACTGTCTTTTGCCCGCGCAAGAAATCGAATGGCCGCGCAGCCCGTCACCCGCACCTCCCGGTGAACGGAAAACAGCGGTTGACCATTCGTCCGCCAGGCGCGGAACCACGGCAAATTCAGCGCTGTCACCGGCTGACTATAGAGCGGGGGTTGGCAAGCGGGTCTCCCCCATCTGGAAACTGCTTCGCCTCACAGCGGCATGTTGATGATATCCTGATAGGCTTGAATAACCTTGTTGCGCACCTGCAGGACGGCCTGAAACGCGATGCCCGATTTTTCAGACACAAGCATCACTTCCGCCAGACTCATGTCACTGATCCCCGCCTGAAAAGACTCCTTGGCCATTCGGGACTGCTGCTGCATATCATTGACCCGGTCAACCGACTGTTTCAATAACTCCCCGAAACCGGCGGATTGCGAATCTTCCGCCCTACCGGTTGCTCCCTGCGCCCGGGCAGCCATCACCCGCATTTCCGCCAGCAAACCGGCGCTGTTTATCTCGTTCATCCTCACCCTCCCGGAAAATAGCGCTGCTGTCTCAAGCCGGTATCTCGATACCGCTGTCACGCATTTTCGCCAGTTTGTAGCGCAGCGTGCGTTCACTGATGCCCAGCCGGGCGGCGACCGCCTTGCGGCTGCTGCCCGGCTCTTTCAGGGCCGCGGCTATGATTTTGTACTCCTGAGACTTGACACCTTCATTCAGCGAGTCCGCCGGCCCGGCAGATGGCGCCGTTCCTCCCCCCTGTGCCGCCGCCTGTTCGAGATGCAGATCCTGTGCCAGAATCTCATCACCGCCTTGCAGAATCAGCGCCCGTTGAATCACGTTATCCAGCTCGCGCACGTTGCCAGGCCAGTGATAGCCCAGCAACCGTTTCCGGGCCGTCTCCGCCAGGGTGGGAATCATCCGCCCGGCATCACGCGCATGGCGCCCAATCAGGTACTCCGCCAATGGAAGAATGTCATCGGGACGCTCCCGCAGCGGGGCTATGCGCAGCGGAAAAACATTGAGGCGGTAAAACAGATCTTCACGGAACCGGTGTTCGGCAACCTGTTGTTTCATATCGCGGTTCGATGTTGCCAGCACCCGGACATCCAGCGGAATGGTCTTCCTTCCGCCCAACCGCTCCACCTCCCGCTCCTGCAGTACCCTGAGCAGTTTCGCCTGCAGATTGAGTTCCATTTCCGAAATCTCGTCCAGCAACAGCGTCCCCCCCTGTGCCTGCTCAAATTTGCCCGGCGCCGCCTGATAAGCGCCTGTAAACGCCCCTTTTTCATAACCAAACAGCGTAGCCTCCAGCATGTTTTCCGGAATGGCGGCACAGTTTACGGCAACAAAAGGCTGCTCGGCGCGCGGGGAGTGACGGTGCAGATAGCGGGCGAGCACCTCCTTGCCAGTACCGCTTTCACCAGTGATCAGAACGGTTGCGTTGCTGCCTGCAACCCGGCGGGCCAGCGTTTGCAGATCGCGGGTTTGCCTGTCCTCGCCCACCAGCTCCATGTCGTCCACCACCCGGCTGCCGAGGTATCGCGCTACGGTGCTGACCAGCACCTCGGCTTCAAACGGCTTGACCAGATAGTCTGCCGCCCCCTCGCGGATTGATGCAACCGCCTTTTGAATCGTCCCGTAGGCGGTCATCAGCAGCACCGGCAGTTCGGGATATCTTTCCTTGATCCGCGCCATCAGCAACTGGCCATCCATCGGCTCCATCTGTACGTCACTCACCACTACCCCGACAGACCGCCGCTCCAGCAGAGCCAGCGCCGCCGGACCATCGGTTACGCCATGAGCCTCGAACCCGGCGAGTTTCAGCGTATCGCACAGCGCCTCCAGCAAGCTCTCATCATCTTCAACCACCATGACGGATGTTTTCCGCATATTTTCAACTCCGGTTGTCAATCAATCTTTTCAACAACTTCCAGCTCCAAAAGCCGGAACTTGCAGAGGACGACTTACCTCACAAGAACGGCTATGATATTTCCGGGCAGGCGCCGCGGGCGAAGTCCCCAATCACCGGCAGATAGAGATAGAAAACCGCCCCTTTGCCCGGTTCCGATTCCACCATCAGTTCGCCGTGGTGGGCATGCGCCACCCCACGGGCCACAGCCAGGCCCAGACCGCTACCTTCAGCGCGGGTAGTGATAAACGGCTCAAAAATTTTCTGCTGAAGTTGCGGTTCGATGCCCGGCCCGTTGTCAGCAACGATAATGACCACCTGTTTACCCTGTTCCCGGCGAGCGCCCAATGTCACCTCCCCCCCTTCAGCCGTCACCTGCAACGCATTGGTTACAAGGTTTTGCAACGCGCTCAGCAGAAGTTCCCGGTTGCAGCGCACAACCTGGCCGGTAGTCTGATCGTCCATAACCAGCGTTGCTTTACATGCGTTGAACTGAGGTTCCACCAGTTTCTGCAGCGATAGCAAAAGCTCGCTGATATCAAGTTGCTCACCCCCCCCCAAGCCGCCATGGGCAAACGCCAGCATATCGTTCAGCAGCTGCTCCAGGTGGCGAACACGATCCAGAATCTTGTCCGCCAGTTGCTGCCGCTCCTGTTCATCCAGCGGGGAACGCTTCAGATGAGATGCGTACAACAACGCTGATGACAGCGGTGTGCGGATCTGGTGGGCCAATGACGCTACCATCCTGCCCATCGATATCAGACGCTGATTGTGGCTGGCTCTGGCCTGCAGGGCGCGTGATTCGGTAACGTCACTGAGCAGCAATATCTGGCCTGGTTCATCCCCCAGGGGGCAGGTGGACAAACTCACCAGGCGGCCATCTGCAAGCCGCAAATCGCAGCCAGACTGCGGGTCGGGAGCAAACGAGCGCTCGATGACATCGCGCCACCCCATCCCCACCAGCGGCAAACCCAACAACATCTCTGCCGCAGGATTGACCTCCTGTATACAACCGGCATTGTCGAGAACCACTACCCCGGCAGGGAGTCCTTTCAACAAACTCGCCAGGCGGCCGGCAAGCCGCTGCTTCTCGGCAAGCTGCGACTCATACTCCTCCTGCATCCTTGCCAGCAGTTTGTCCGGATACGGTGTTTTCCGTACCTGTTTTTCTGGCCTGTAGAGAGAAATTTTCGGCGACGGAGGCGAAACAACTTGCGGTGCAGTTTTATCGATCGGTTGCTTCATGATCAGCGAATAAGAAAAATATACCGCAGATGGTCGAGCAAGAAGCATGCCGTCCAACAACAATCTGTACCCTATCAAAGCAGAGGGCCGGCCCCGGCGGAGAAGCGCCAAAAAACCGGCATGTTTTCAATGAAAAAAGCGCCAGAATTGACAGGCAGAAGGCGGTGACTCGGGTTAAGGGGTTACTGTTTTTCTGGCTCTTTGGCAGGACATGCGGGGTATCCTGTCTGAATCGGCGCATGGCAAATGCGGTAGTAACTATTCAGCTCACCCCTGAAATCCGCCATTTCTGCGTTGAAAAAGGGTCATTTACACGCGTAAACTCCCATTTTTCGCCTTGAACTGACGAATTTCAGGGGCAATCTGAACAGTTACCGGCTTGTTTCATACTATGCTGAACAGTTACATGCGGTATTCCCAATGCCGGTAGACAGGCGGGCGCCGAGTGTGAGGGAAGAGCCCCCCTCAACGGTGGAACTAAATACGTGTTCCCAATATCACTCCACTTTAGTTACGCCATTTGCGCGTTGCTCCCGGGAAACTCTGATCGGGATTTGGTGCCGAAGCTCCTTAACTGATCTGGTATCCGGAGCTTTTATTCAGAGTGAAGCGGTGCGCTCTTCCCGTTCACGCCGCTGCAAGCCGTACTTGCGCAGCTTCTCCACAAGTGTGGTGCGGCGAAGATTGAGGCGTCTGGCGGCATGGGCCACGATACCATTACACTCCTCCATGGCCCGTTTTATCAGGGCATATTCCAGATTGTTCAGATGCTGCTTGAGATCGAATCCATCGAAGGGGAGATTATCCAAACCACCAGGGAGCGGTGTGATGGAAGCATCCTCGACCGGCGGCGCGGTAACAGCACCGGCGTGAAATTTTGACGGCAGATCGGCAACATCGACAACACCACAAGGATACATGATGGCCAGACGCTCGATAATATTGGAAAGCTCCCGTACATTGCCCGGCCACGGGTAGCGGCACAGCGTGTTGATGGCATTTTGGGTAAAACGGACCGAGGAGCGTTTTTCGTGCTCGATACGGGTAATCAGCTCGTCGATCAGCATTGGAATATCTTCCTTCCGCTCACGCAATGGCGGCATTTCGATAGGAAAGACGTTCAGGCGGTAGTAGAGATCCTCCCGGAATTTTCCCTCCTTGATCAACGCCTCCAGACTGCGATGGGTTGCAGCGACGATGCGTGCATTAGCAGTAATGCTCTTGTTGCTGCCAACCCGCTCAAAGGTTCGCTCCTGCAGGACACGTAACAGTTTAACCTGCATGGGCAAGCTCATGTCGCCAATCTCGTCAAGAAACAGCGTTCCGCCGGCCGCCATCTCGAATCGCCCCTGACGCGCACTGATTGCACCGGTAAAAGCGCCTTTTTCATGGCCGAACAGTTCACTCTCCAGCAGATCCGCCGGTATGGCTCCGCAGTTGACCGGTACAAAAGGCCCGCGGCGCGCCGAATGATAGTGCAGATTCCGCGCAACCACCTCCTTGCCGGTTCCGGACTCACCCAGAATCAGCACATTGGCATTGGAGTCAGCCACCTGCTGAATGAGCTGCCGCACCTTGCGTACACTGACGCTGTTACCAACCAGACTGCGAAACAGCTCCACGGCGCTATCGCTGGTGTCTTGAAAGGAGTGCTCTTCCGGGCTTTTTGCCTGATACAGCGCCTCTGTCAACTCGGTCTGGCGAAAAGGATAGCTCAGAGGGCTGTAGTGTGGTTCATCCGCAGGCGGCTCGAAAGCCGCTGACGCTCCTTGCCGTTGAAGCAGCAGGGCTGGCGTGCCGGGAAAGCGGATACGCACCTGTTCTATGGTAAAACGGGCTTCGTCGGCCGGCGCCTGACCAACCATGATGAAACCTGGCGGATCATCGATTGCGGATAACGTCTGTTCAACCTCTCCGGGTGCTACCAATACAGGCTTCCAGCCCATGAAACTCAAAATGGTAACGAGCTCTTTTTGGCGTTTGGTGTCTTGCTCAATCAACAAAACGGCGGTTGTTGCGCGCATTCCCCCCTCCTTTGCTGCATCAACTGTCAAGAATTCATGAGGGAACAGCGTAGCACAGACCTATTAACATGTCAAAATATTGTCACGAAAAAATATGGTAAAAACTATTTTGGTGGAGAACCGGACAATCACTTATCCTGCGGCTGAACAGGTTTCGCCGACCGGCGGCGGGCCACTTCGCGCCGGTGCTGGCGAAAAACCATTTTTTCCAGCACCTCCCGAACCTGCCCGCCAAGCTCGTCAAAACGGACGGATACGTGGCTGCCCCCTCCCTCCTTCGGCCGGCAGGATCTCACCTGGCCGCAAGCAACAAAAGGATTGGGGAATACCGGGCTAAGGTAGATCCTGAGCTGAACCGGTTCCCCCACCGGCAATGGCTCGTCCGAGTCCCACTCGACGCCATCAACGGTTAGTCTTACCGGTGTCGGCAGTGGCAAACTGCGCCAGCTACGCAATGTCTGACTCAACAGTTCAAGAAGCAGATTCAGTTTGTGGTCGATACGCTGCAGTTCCTGCCCCAACGAGGACAGCTCTTCATCATGTTCCAAAACCGGTTTCGGCTGCTCATCCACCACAAGCAGACCCTGAAGCAGAATGATATTGTCGTGCTGATACCGCTGGCTCAACGCCGCGCCAACGGACCCGCTCAGCAAATCCCACTCGACAGGAACAACCCCCTGATAACAGAGGGCTGTCGATGAGTTTTTTCCATGAGTATCGTTCTGTTGCATAATGAGTAGCCTGCCTGCTCTTGCCATCAATGAAGAATTACTACCGGACAACAACCCGAAACGCGACCACCGCCTGTTCACCCGCATCGAGAGTAATGCCGTTCACAGTTATTGTGGAGAGACTGTATTCAGCCTGATCGGTATCGGCGACATTGGTCAAGAGTTGCGCCGCCCCGCCATTGATATTTGGCGCAGTCACCAAAATACCCTTTCCCGGTACACCATAGCCATCCGGCAAGAAACTCATCCGGGCCGACTCGGCGCCCAGATCGTCGGTAATCGTAACGTTGGTCGCCTGCGCCCCGCCCGTATTGGTAACTTGAACTGTATACTCTATCACGGCGCCGGGAATACGTTTTGGACTGGCCGCACCGTTGATCGGATCCGAAACAACCGCGCTGCTCTTGGCCACGGTGATATTGGCGCTTCCGAACCAGCTTACATTGTTGCCACTGTCGACCGAGTAAGCAGGATTCAACTCCAACTGGCTGACATCCGATCCGGAGGCATCCGAATCCTGCACATCCACGTAGGAGATGGCCTTGCTGGCCCCGGTGGCAAGGTTGAAATTCCAGCGGGTGCCGGGGGTGCCGGAGCGCAGGCTGAGCAGTTGGCCGCTGGCGCCGTTCAGTGTCGCGGTGCCGGTAATGGTCTGGGTGGTGCCTGCGGAAAAGATCAGGGTGTCGGCGCTGGCAACCGTCTTGGTGAAATGATGGAAGCCGGTGGAACCGGCGATCTGCTGCCCGGCGCCGCCGAGAACCACAGTAGAAGTGCCGGCGGTGAAGGTACCGTTGTTGGTCCAGTCGCCGCTGACGGTGAAGATGTTGCTGCCGGCAGTTAGGGTACCATTAATTTTCATGTGGGCGGTAGTGATATTACCCCGAGGTTCGTAGATGTGGCCGGCAGCCACATACAGTTCGGTGTTGGCGCCAAGTACCGTAAGGTCTGCGCCCAAAACATAGTACAGGATATCCGTGTCACCGTAGTATCCGTCCGCGGCGCTGATATCCCCATTTTCCAAAGGTGTCCATCCGCCTTCCCGGCGCAAAACGAGATGATCAGCATAGATATGCAGATCGTTGACGCTGGTTGCATATGTCGCGTCCATTACCGTGACGGTAGTCCCGTCGACGGAGCCATCATCCACATAGACCAGCGCAGGAATATAGAGATCACCGGCATCAACCGTAGTGGTGACGGAGTAGTTTCCCGAGGCATCGGTAACATCGGTTCCCGCGCTGGCTCCTTCCACCAGCAGACGAACGGTCTGGCCAGAGAGGGGGGTGGTTCCTTCATCGCTGTATAGAGTGCCGGAGACGGTAATGTCCGTGGTCGCGGCAGCGGCCTTGTAGGTGGCAATTGCGGCGCCCCAACCACGTGACGGATTTAAAGCACCATCTGCCTGATAGGCGCCAGTTACCGATACAATTTTATATTCGGGACGAATGGTGCCGTTCCACACACCACTGAAACCATTAAAGCTCAAGGCGCTGTACCCGGCGCCGGGAGTAAAGGTATCCGCCGGTGGTCCACTCACGCCAATGGCGCCAATGAGTAGTTCATCAGTCTGCGCCGTTACCGCCGTGGTTCCCGAGGAAGGGGTAGCGGAATTCCCGTTGGCAGAAGCCGTTTGATCAAGGGTAAAAGAGGAGGCCAGTCCGGAAAACTCATGCGCTACTGCAGCCACACCATAGGTGTTGGAGCTAAAAGAAACAGTAATCGTATCAGTAGATGAAAGCGCCGTTACGTTATGAGCAGAACAGATAACGGTATAGAGAGCAGAACCACCATAGAACTCGCTGACATCAACCGCATAGCTGTTCCCTTGAGTGTCACTGCACATCGTTGTCTCACCCGCCGCCCATGCGCCCCATACCAACGTAACAATGATGCTGTTCCCCGGGGCAACATCGGCGGTCACAGGGATATCCACAGAGTTGGGGCCAAAACCAAAGTATTGGCTGAATGCACCCGTACTTTGCACGTACGAAATCGCGCCATCCGCCTCGTAACTGACCGACAGCATAGCCAGAAATATCAGCAACGAAAACAGGAGCGGCATGACTCTGCCTTGCCATTCAATATACAAATAAACGCAAATACTATTCATCCTGTTCTGCCTGCTACGACCTCTGCTTTCCCGAAAAAACCTGCGGTTCTTGCCAAGCCCTGTGGATCAAGGGTAAATCACCGCGTTGCGGCTTTTCGCTCCTGAAAAAGTAGAATGTGCGCCCAGAGATAGCCGGTATAAGGGAGCGTTGGGATACCCAACCCCCTTGCATCTCGTGTACACAGTGAATACCCGTCAAGAATAATTTGCCTTGTTTTTATTGGATCATAACCTTGAACTTGATCGTGGCCTGCTCTCCGGCATCAAGAATCATCCCGCCCACCGTTATGGTATTGGCTGCGGTAATCCCGTAATCTCCCTGATCCGAGTCATCGGCATTAGTCAGATTCAGCGCCACACCACCATTGATATTTGGCGAGATTAGTTGTATTCCCTTAAGCGGCGCATACCCATCCGGAACAAAAGCGATCCGGCTCTGTTCCGCACTCAAATCATCTGCAAGCCTGATATTCGTTGCCTGCGCTCCGGCTGTATTGGTAACCACAATCGTGTACTCCACCACAGCACCCGGGATACGCTTGGGATTGAGTGCACCACTGACCGGATCGGAAAGAACCACACTGCTCTTTACCACACTGATATTGGCATTCCCGAACCAGCTCACGTTGTTGGCGCTGTCGACCGAGTAAGCAGGGTTGATCTCAAGCTGACTGACATCCGAACCGGAAGCGTCGGAGTCCTGAACGTCCACATGGGAGATAGCTTTGGTGGCGCCTGCGGCCAGGTTGAAATTCCATCGTATACCGGGTGTGCTGGAGCGGAGATTGAGTAGCTGGCCGCTGGCGCTGCTGAGAACCACACTGCCGGTAATGTGCTGGGTTGTACCGGCGGTAAAGGTCAGGGTATCGCTGCCGGTTACGGTTTTGGTCAAGTTATGGAATGCCGTGGAGCCGCTCAAGGTTTGGCCGGCACCATCCAGAACTACTGTGGAGGTGCCCGCCACAAAGCTGTCACGGTTGCTCCAGTTCCCGCCAACATTAATGGTTGCCCCGCCCGCATCGATCTCGTTGGCGCCACCGGCATCAGAAGGAACTATCGATACCGGGCCATTGATATCCACCAAGGAGTTGTTAAGAACCAGCCTGTTGTATATGGAAGAGTTCCAACTGGCACCAACCTCCAGACCGGAGCAACCGATTGAGTAGCTGTTTGCCGATGTGTCGAGAACGGTAATCGAACCACTGTCTGTGCCCGCCACCTGGAGTGACCCGCAGGTTATATCCCCGGCCAGCTCAAAACGACTGGTTGCGCCGTTGCCCCAACCAGCAACGCGCAGTCCCGCCGGATAGTCCGCAGCAGCAACGTAGACGGTGCCAGCGGCCTGCGTGCTGTACATAAAATCCCCGTTGTCAAGGGTGGCATTGGTGATCAATGGAGTGCCGCTTGATTTGTTGAGGAGCACATCGCCTCCCGTGAGGACCCCACTGTTCAGTACGAGAGTATTCTCTACGGCAATACCCCGGGTTGCCGGTATGGTGGTCGTCTGCCCCGCGGCCGCAGCGCTCAGATTGTAGAACGGGTGCTCCCACCAAGAGGCATCGTTCACGGTAACGGACCCGCTGCCGGTCAAATCGACCAGGCTGGTACCGGAATTGAATGTGCCGCTGGCGTGTTCCCAATTGCCGCTGACGGTGAAAGTGTTGCCGCCGGCATTCAGCGTACCGTTGCTCTTCAGATGGGGTGTGGCTATGTTGCCAAACGGGGTAAAACCATGACCACCGGGAATGTAAAGTTCGGTATTTGCGCCGGTCACTGTGGTATCAGGCCACGATATCGAATAAAGGATATCCGTATCGGCATAAGAGCCTTTTGCAGCATTCATGTCGCCGGTATCCAGTGGTGCGCTACTGGCGTCCTGGCGGGTAATGAGATGATCAGCATAGAGGTGAAGATCAGGGATGGCGCCGGCATTTACCGTCGAGTCCATGGTCGTGACGGTAGTGGCATCCACAACGCCGTCATCGACATAGACCAGCAAGGGGATATACCAGATATTGTAGGTGGGATTGATCACAGCGGAAATCGAGTAGTTTCCACCGAGGTCGGTAATGTCTGTTCCCACGCTATTTCCCTCTACTACCAAGCGCACCGTCTGCCCGGACACCGGGGTGATCCCTTCATCACTGAAAAGGACTCCGGAAAGGGTAATGGCAGTGCCCGGCGTATAATCGATCTCCGCATACAATTCGGTGATATACATGCGGCAGCAATCCACCCCATAGTCGACAGCCGCCACCAGGCTAGCGATATCTGCCCATGTCCATGGCGCATTGGTTTGGGGATTGGTGGTATAGATATCACCACCATACTCGGCATAACCATCTGTGGAGTGGGTAATCGTCGGGCTTAGATAAAAGGTTCCCCCGGTTCCGACACCAATTTTGAATTGCATGGTATTGCCGGTTCCCGAATACCTGACTACGATCTTTACCTGCACCGAATTGATTGTGCCACTCGCGGCCGGATCGTCCAGCTCCAGATAAAACTTCCCTCCCGAACTGTCCAGCTCTCCCATGGTGTCATCCCCGTCGTTGCTATCCAGCGCGGTTACCGCATCCGGGTCGTACACAGCGGTATCTCCAGGAAAAGCTCCGGAAGGGTGTAATACCAGAATTGCCGCTGACGCCTCTTTTTGTACGACCAGTATACCAATCAGTATGGCCGCCACCCCCAGCAGCGCCCTTGGACGCAGGGCGTTTATTATTAACCCGGCGACAATATATGTCGCATTCATCGCCCGGCCCACCTGACCAGATCCTTCACAGACTGCTGATCGAATTTCATCCGGAACTTGAGAAACGGCCCCTCCATGGTATAACGGCTGCGGGAAAAATCCTCGTCGTGAAATCCGTTGAAATTGTATCCCAGACTCAGCCAGATATTATCGGCAAGCACATGCCCCACTGAAGCCCCGCTGCTGTAGTCGTACTGGCGGGCATCCGCCACCTGCAGCAGACTGCCGTGCAGGCCGATGTCCCAGCGGGGATTGATGTCGTAGCGGCTCTCCAGCCCCAGCAGATCGGCGCGGCCACGATAGTCGTTGCCGTCGATGGTTTCAATCAGATACTTTGCGCCGTACTGGAACCCCAGCTGCAGCCGCTCGGTGGCCCGGTAGTAGCTGTTGAGGTTGTTGATGATCCGCTTGCTGGTGTTGTCGAGATTACCGCGACTCTGTTCGTTGATCAGCTCCAGGCGGTTCAGCACCAGCCAAGGGGTGTCACCGGGCCGCCAGGCCAGCGCCAGATGCAGTTTTTCGTTGCTCTTTTCCTGGCCCGTTGCAGCGAAATTCTGCTGCAGACGGAGCGAGGCGAGCAGACTCAGATCGGTGCGTGAGGTGGTCTGGGCGGAGGTGGCCAGAGTCCAGCGATCCTCCTTGTCGGAATCACGCTTCTCCACCCGGCCGTTCCACAACCAGTTGCCCGGCGTATAGGTCAGGCCGAGGGAGGCCGCATTGAAGTCTTCGCCTGCACCCCTGGCGAAGGGAACATTCGGATTGAGTGGATCGGCTGATTTGCCGCTGATCACCCGGGCCTGCTCCGCCCCGGCATCGAGGCTCCACTGTTTGTTCAGCCTCCACTTCTGGCGCAGCCCTACATTGGCGGTGGTGGCGGTGGCGCCGTCCTGCCGGGTCTGCTTGAGGGTGGTGAACGCTTCCGAACCACTCCAGGGGCTGGACTTGACCCCCAACCGGGTGTGAGTGGTTTGACGCAGGGCGCCGTCGGTCCACTCCTGCTCGGCAAACAGGGTGGTGGCGGTGGCCACCAGGTAATCAACACCGAGACGGGTGCGGTTGGGAAAGTCGATACTCTGTGCACCGTTCAGTGAGTAGTCGTTGTCGAGGCGGAGGTTGATCCGCTTGCCGAGGGTACGGTGGCTGATGCCGGTCAACAACTGGTCGGAGGCCTGCCGGTCGCCGTCCGCCCGGATGTCTCGCACCGAACGCGCGCCCAGCTTGAGTGTCGTGCTGTTTTTCAGCAGTTCACTGCGCAGCTCGGCCAGATCACGCTCCGCACCGGTGACCAGGTTGCTGTTGCGGTAGGCCTTGCCTTTCAGGGTAACTCCGTTACCGATGCGGTAAGCGCCCTCGGCTCCGATCTTGCGGGTGCCACTCTCAGCCCGGTTACGCTGTTTCAGCCCGAACTCCTCGTCGTCATGGCGCAACCAGGCGCGGGCATCCCAGCGGTTGGCGCGGTGCTTTATCTCAGCCAGCCAGGCGTTGGCGCCACGGCTGCCGCTGTTGTCCTGGCGGCGGGTCTGCGCCAGCTCCATGTGCAGCCGGGTGCTATCACTGAAGCGGTGCTCGACATCGATCCCGCTGAGCTGCGACGTGCCGCCAACCACCCCTTCATCGACATGGGTGATGCCGACAGTGTTGCGCCGGTTCGCGGCCAGCTCCGCGCGGCCGCCCCAGGTCAGGGTGCTGTCGCCCGGATCCAGTGACTCAAACCGGGCGACGATGAAGATGGGGTTGAGTGCAGCATCGACGCTGAATACCGGCTCGCGCAGATTGAGCACGCCGCTGTCGTAGTCAATATCGTAGTCCACGAAACGGGTCAGCGAGCGGCGCTCCACGATCCGCTCGCTCTGGAAGCGATCCCGCACCTCAATGGTGATCTGCTCGGAGTTTCTCACGATATCGCTGCGCGACAGGCGGTAAGGACCGGTGCTGCCCTGGCCGCGAATCTCGTCACGCACGAAAGCCTGGCTGGAGTCGCTGCCGAACAGAACAATGTCGTACGCCTGGGCGTGATAGCGCGCCTTGAAGCCGGTCAAGCTGCGGGTGTAGCGGGAAAGCTTGCTGTTGGAGAGGAGGGTGTCGTAGTCGCCGAACAGGGCGTAAAAACCGTCCCGTTCCAGCTTCAGATAGAGTTTTTCGCGGCTGGCGGCTTCGTAACCCTGGCGGCTGGCGTCGCCGTAGATAGTGTAGTAGGCGTCCGGTTCGATGGTGCCGAACAGGCGCGGTTCAGGCCTGCGTTTGGCGCTGTCATAGGCCATGGTGAGCAACCATTTGCCCTTGATGCGTCCCTTGGCGAAAAAGGCCAGCCGCCCCTGGTGATAGAGATCCTCCCCGCGGCTGTCCGGCAGCGGTTCACCGTGACCATCCAGGGTGTTGTAGCCCACCGTTCCCTCGGCTATGCCTACCAGAATCCAGTCGCGCGGCCTGGCCTGCAGGTTAGTCCTGAACACCCCCTGTTCACCCCCCACGAACGGCAGCTCGATGCGCACTTCCCCAGTCTCGGTGGTGGGCTGCAGACGGATACGCACCTCGCCATTCTTGCCCGCCCGGTAGTAGAGCCGCTGCGCCGGAGCGCCTGGCAGCGTGGCGCTCTGGATGTCGGCCCTCCGCGCTGCTTGATAGGGCGCGCCGATGCGGTACTCGCCGATACCACCCTCGCGTATCGGATAACCCTGCCGGTCGAACAGCCGTACGGTGATCACCGGCGTGGTCACACCGTCGGCAATCAGCGTCGATCGGGACGGCACCAACTCTCCCCGCACCGGCGGACCGGAAAAGTGGATATTGCGCTCCAGACGGCCGGTTTCGCGGCCGCTGGCATCATAGATCACCGCCTCGAACCAGTTGTCCTCGGCGGCCAGATCCACCCCCCGCCAGCTACTCACCGCCACTGTGCCACGCCGGTTCTTGCTGGTTCCTTCGAAATTGACCGCCGGCACCGGATCACCGTTGAGCGACAGTTCAACCCGCTCGTCATAGCCATGCTTGATAGCGATGGACACGCTGGGGATCGCAGGCAGTGCATCTTCCGCCGGGGACAACCACTCCAGGCCGGGCGCGGCGCCCTGCAGCCAGGCTTCGTCGAACAGTGGCCGTTTCTCCTTCGCAGGCGGCGCTTCGGTGGTATCGGAGAGGGTAACGGCGGCAACGATCTTCTCCAGAATCGATGCACTCTGTGGCTGTTCCATACGCATCGACTCGATGACTTCATCCGCCTGGATGTAGAGATCCACCCGCCGGTTTGCCGCCCGGCCGCTGGCACTCTCGTTGCTGGCGACCGGATCATCCGGCCCCCGGCCGAGGATACTGACCGGCAGGTTGCTCATGTCCAGTTTTTCCATGATGTAGCGCGCCACGGCAGCGGCCCGCTCGCGCGACAGGCGGTAGTTGTCACCGAAGCGTTTCCGGCCGGCAGCGCTGCGGATAGGGCGGTTGTCGCTGTGACCCACCACGGTGAGCGTTATGTTGCGCTTGTTGCGCATCCGTTCTATCAGGATATCCAGCATGGCACGATCATCCGCGCCCAGTTCGGTACTCATGGTGTCGAAACCCAGGCGCAGTGAGAACTTGATCAGTTTGCGCGCCACCTCCACCGGCCGTGGCGGCGTGAGCCAGTGCTTGGCAATGGCGCTGCGCCGCCCCTTTTTCTGCGGCGTGTCGAACAGCAGCATCGCCCGGGTGCTTACCGCCCTGCCCGGCCGCAGCCCGGTTATGCGCGCCTTGAAGACCAGCCGCTTCCGCCACTGCGCCGGGGGGTCAGGCAGACGCCAGGTCAAGACGTTGCCATCCACTGCGGGTTCCGCGGCACCATCAGCGCTGTCCGGCAGATAGCTGGCCCCCTCCGGCAGCATCACCATCAGACGCAGATTGCTCAACGCCGCTGCCTGCCCCCCCAGCTCGAGACGATACTGCACCACCCCATCCTTGATCTCCGGATCATTGCTCAGGGTCAGCCGTACACTGCCCTGCTCGCGCTGTTTCAGGCCAACATGGAAGTCGGCGCGCCACAGCGCTCCGCCCTGCAGCTCTACAAAGCGGGACCAGGGGCGGCCGGCAAAACGGCTATTGTTCTCTGTCAGAATCACCTCGTACTGCGCCGGCAGGGTATCCCGATCCAGCTGCAGCACATGGCTGCCCGGCATCACTCCGGCGAAGTGGTATCGGCCCTGCTCATCGGTAACGGCATAGCTGCCATCCTCCAGATAGAGCCGGATTCCGGCCAGCCCCTTGCCCTGCCACCCTGCGCCGCCATCATCGGGTGGCTCGACGATCACCCTCCCCATCAGGATTGCGCGGCTGCGCATCAGCTCTTCATCGATGCGGGTGGTGATGCTGGACTCGTTGGAGACGATCGCCCCGCCATTGCCACTGGCGCGGCTGCGGCTGATCTCCCGGCCGGGGCGGACGCTCCCCACAGTGGTGGTATAACGGATGGCAAAACGCTCCTCCGCGGGCAGTTCGCCGAGAGAAAAAGTGAGCTGGCGGCCATCGGCGGAGATGAGCGGATCGGCGAGGGGCGCATCATTCACCCGGGCGCTGCCGCTGCGGTAACGGAAACCGGGAGGTAGCGTGTCCGTTAGCTGCACATCGTTGATCACCTCATCGATGCTGTTCTCCACCTCCACCCGAAACGGCAGCAGATCACCGGGAGCCACCTGCTCCTTGCCCGCACTGCGGCGGACAAACAGCAGCGTATCCAGGGCATCGAGGGGGAGATCCAGATTCAGCGGCGGCCCGGTCCGGAGCGCAAATACCTCACCCCGCGAGCCGGTACCAAGCGCGAAGGGGGCATTCGGCAGCGCCTGCATCAGCCCGTCCGGCTGTTGGGATGGCCAGCGGTAACGGGCGCCATCGGGCGGCACCACCACCAACCGGTAGTCGCCAGGCGCCAGCAACGGGAAACGATACTCGCCAGGGCCGAACACATACTCCGTACCGCTGCCGTCGGTAGCGCTGCCCCCGCTGACCAGGGTGGCGGGGTAGCTGCTGACTCCGTCATCACCGTAGACCGTGGCCGGCTGGCCGGTGGCGGCATCGAGCAAATGAACAGTATAGCCATCCAGCAGGGCGCCGCTGCTGCTATCGAACAGGCGGCCAAAAGGATCCACCAGCGCTACCGCTTCGGCCGTTTCAGCGAGACTGGTGGAGTCGGTGTAGCTGGCCTGCAGCGACTCGCCGGCAATGACATTTATTGTCCCGTCATGGGGCCGGGCTGCGCTTTTGGAGAGCCTGGCATAACCGCTGAATACGCCGCTGCCGGGTGCGGTCTCCATCAGCCGCAATGTCTCCTGCTCAGCGCTGTTGCCGGGAACGGCAAATCTTACCTCGACGAACTCCCTCAGCGTGGCATCCCGGTTCTGATCCGCATCGGTCAGGCGCAGAAACAGGATCTGGTTGTGCTGAAAAGCGCTGGCGGCGAACAGCGGCAGCGGAGCATCGGTAACCAGCGCGCCGCCCCCGGCGGGTACCGGTGGCGGGGGAATCGGGGCAAAGCCACCGTCAGCCAGGCGGTGGCTGGTGATATTGATAACTACCGGCGCCACGCCGCTTTCCGGCGCATACTGCATCAGATCCAGCTTCGCCCGGGTGCGGGCCTTCAGTTGCAGCGCCGCCGCCGTGCTGGCTCGGATGGCGCCATTGGCCTGGTAATCGACCCTGACAGGGGTGCTGCTGGCGGAGGCGTCGACGGGCGGGGTCAACTCCACCTGCAGCGCTGCGATCCGGTAGGGCGGAAGATCGGCCAGTGGATAACGATAGATACCGGGGGACGATTCAGGTACCGCCACACCTCCGACGTTCAAGGCCGAACCCGGCGGTACGGCGAAAATCAGACTGCCACCGGCAAGCGTGTTGTCACCGGTATTACCTATCTCGACAGCAAGGTTGACCGGGTCGCCGGCAAACAGTGCGCCGGTATCGGGCGTCACCTCCAGCCGGGCACTGTCGTTGACACCCATTCCCTCCACGGTAAAACTATCGGTGTTCGAGATGGCACTCTGTCCGGCAATGCCGGAAACGGAATAGTCGGCACGGGCCGTGTTTTCAATTACCGTGCCGGGAGTAACCGCAAGGACGGGAATACAAAACAGCAGCAGCGTGAACAACAGACCCGCGCCGCTGACCGGCGGGTCGGCGGCGCAGAACCGGATCTCCCTGAGCAGCGGTACCGGCATTTCATCAATTGATGGTTACCCGGAACCTTACCGTTGCCGACTGACCGGCGGGCACCGTAAAGCCCCCGCCCGGATTGACAGTGAGCGTGTTTGCGCTGGTGCGGCCAAAATCCGCGCCATCACTATCCGCATCGGTTCCCGTGTAGGTGGTAACGGGGCCACCGCCAATGCTGAGTTCGATATCGTTCCCCGAATAGGCGGCGCTGTCCAGAAAGGTCAGATTGGTGACATCCAGCAGATCGGTCACCACAATATTTTCCGCATCCGCTGAACCGGCGCTGTTATCGATGGTCAGGGTGTACTCCACCACCGCGCCGGGGATCCGTTTCGGATTGGTGGCGCTGAATGGATCACTGATAACTGCTGATGTTTTGGTAACGGCCAACGTTGCTGACTGCACCTCGAAGTCACTCTGGCTGGAGTGCTCACCGTTATTGGCCGTATCGATACTGCCCGCACCATCACCATCGCCATCGGCGAACACGACCTGACTCGTGTCCTTGCCATCCGGCGTACCGCTGTCTTCCACAATGGCGGGGTCTTCAACACCAATGGTGCCATTTTGCCTTGCGGTAGCGACAAGGTGGTGAGAAGAGATATCACCGTTGGCCTGGCTCAGCGCAATATCGGTCACGATGTAGACGGTTCTGGCGGTATCGGGAGCCAGTTCGTCAATGAAGGTGGCGGTGTCTTCGGCAGGCTGATAACCAGCCGTCGCGCCACTTTCAACAAAAATACCAACAACAGTGGCATCGAAATTATCCGTGCCGCCAAATCCGCCCGTTCCTCCATTTTGAGCGATCTGGCGCAGACTGAAATCATGGAAAGAGTTGCCCGTATTGGTCACGGTAAACGCCAACACCTGGTTGCTGGCGCCTGGCGTAACCTTGACCGTTGCCCCGTCAACGGCGGCCACTGTCAGGTCGACTTTGATATCCACAACAAAGGTTGCAGCGGCGCTGGTAATCGGTGTTTGCGTAACGCTGCCCACATCATAGGTGACCGTGGCCGAGTTGCTGATGGTGGTTCCCGCAGCGGTGCCGGCCGCCGATGCATTGGAAGCCATCCCGGCGGTCAACACCAAACCGGCCAGCATGGCCAGGGCGTGAACAAAATATCTTTTTGTGTTTTTCATTGTGGTCGTCCCCCCTTGGCGATCACGCTCAGTTCAGCACAGCGCGATAACTGACCGCGCCGCTGGCTCCCGGCGGCAGGGGCACCCTGAATTTCCATTTGATATGGGTATAGTCAGAGGCGGTGGCTGGCCGTTCCACACCGTTTTCCGGTGTAATCGACAGCTCTTCCGCCCGGCCGTAACGCTTTCCGCCATCGACAGAGAATGTGATATCGGTATCCCCGCCACGGGCGCTCCCGCTGCGATAGGTTGTATGTTCCGGGACAGGAATGGTTATGAATACGTTGTCCGCGGGCTTGCTGCTCCTGTTCAGATAGTGAATGGTATAGATCACCTCGTCACCTGGCACGATGGTGTCTGCCTCGATACGCCGGGTCACTTTTTTTCCGTTGTCATCGACAACGACGACCTCCTGCTCCACCATCACTTTCAATGTGACGCCTTCACCTGCGTTTGCCTGGAAATTAACGGCAATCACCAGCAGAATCATGCATAGCGGGCGAATCCATTTGCTTGTCTTGTTCATTTTTTAGTTCTCTTTACCATTACATCCACAAAAAAACACTCATCGACACCTGCCGTTACCTATCTAGTATCGCCAGTCGCGGAAACTTCTTTAGTTTTTCAGTGAGATAGGCCGGATGGCTGGATGCCGTCCACCCCATTTGCCGGGAGAGAAAAGCAACCGCTCGCCAGGCGGCTGCAAAAAGGGGCTATTTACCCAGTGATTTCATGCCACTGGAGACTGGACGGCATGCGGACAATGCGTATCAGAAGGAGTTTTTTGTGTAGGCGTCAACGGCGTTCCGCCCGGTAGACAGGTTTCTCATTTTTTCAAGAATATTCAATTTCTCCAGCTCGGCCAGGGAGGATATTTTCCTGTCGATCGAGACAATGCGGGCAAGTGTGTTTTTTATCGTTTCTGCATCTTTCCCGTTGTATTCGGCATCGAAAAACCGCTCAATCAGCTTGCGCCGGTCTTTCTCTTTTTCAAATACCTCATCCCACTCCTTTTCTATTGCATGCCGTAGAATATCTTCCGTTAAACGATCGATTTTTTTCAGATTGTTATCGAACAGCACGACCATCACCAGGCAGGATCAAACGGTTGTGAATCCGGGCAAGAGCAACTAAAGAAGGCGATTGACATCAGCCAGGGGAGTTATCGAACCGATGCGGATACAATCGTAACCTCCCCTGCGCCCATTTCCCTAACAGCCGGGTCATCCGCGATACCATCCCACGCCGACTTGATGCTTCCAAGAAGGCGGCTCACTTCATTCAGTTTCTCCAGGCTGTTTTCCTTGTTTGCCTCCAATAATGTAATGCCCATATAGTCATAGAGAGAATCCAGGTTTTGCGCCAGTTCCCCACCCGCATTCTGGTCGAGGCTCATGCGTAATCCTTCCAGGATATCGATCGCCCAGCTAATCGCCTTGCCCTTTTGCGCAATCTCCCTGCGCTCCATATGACCTTTTGCAATGGCGATTTTCTCCAAGGCCCCTTCGAGCAACATCTGAATAAGCCGATGGGGAGAGGCGGCGGCGACATCGGCCTCCCTGATTGACCGGGTATATTGTTGAATGGCAGTTTTGTTGTTCATATGCTCATCTATCGGTTGACAAAAGGAAAGCTTTAGCGCGAGGCCCGGTCACAAACCGGGCGGTACCGGCCCGGTAACTACCGTTGCCAGGCTCCGTTTTCTCAGCCCCCATTCAGGCTCCTGGCGCCGGGAAGTGACGCCAGCTGCTGAGACAGGAACGCACCTGTGCTGTTGAGGGATGCGATCAGGCCGTCCAGCCGGCTGAACTGCCGGGTGTAACGTGCACGCACCGACTCCATGCGCAACTCCAGGGCATCGCGCTGGTCGCTTATGTCCTCCAGGCGGTTGTCCAGGCCATCTGTTCTTGCAGAGAGAACGCCACCATCGTCCAGCTGTGTCTTGATGTAGTCGTCCAGCTGGCCAGCATAGCCACTGAGCAGATCACCCACACCATCGAAGTCCGCTTTCAGCGCTTTTTCAAGTTTTGCCGTATCCAGTTTCAGGAGTCCGGTTTCAGGATCCGATGCGAAACCTATCTCCATCAGGGTGCTGAACTCACCGCCGTTGGCGCTGGTATTCCCGATGATGCTGCGAATACGCACGTCTATGCCAAAGACAGCGGAGTCAGACAGAAGCGGGCCGTGCTCACCACCTTCACCGCCATAGCGGGTCAACTCCCGTATCGTTCCCACCACTTCATTGTAGGTATCGGCGAAGGATTGGATCTTCTCCTTGACGCTATCTATATCCTGCTCGACCTTGAGCGTCACGGAACCGGCGGAAGAGAGATCGATTGTCAAACCGGTGACGGTGGTGGTCAAACTGTTCGATGGGCTGGTAATGGCAATACCGTCGATAGAAAATTCGGCATCAATCGCCCGAGAGACTTCCGCTGCGTTTCGAGGGCCAGACGAAGCCGGGTCGAACGCAAATGCCGACAATCCTGTATTATCGGTATTGCTACCATCGGAATCTCCGGATACCGATATCTTTATGGTGTTCGTAGTGCCGGTTTCATCTGCCGTAATGCTGAGAATGTCATTGGTGCCATCATTGATCACCGTGGCGCTGATACCGATATTTGCGTCATTGATGGCATCTCTTATCCCTTGAATACTGTTGTTGCTTCCGTCGATGGCCAGTGTGACGCTCTCCGTGGCGGTGAAGCTGTTGCCGGCACTGTCATACTGGCCCAGCTCCAGCGTCAGGGTGCCGGTCTGTCCCGCATAGCTCCCTCCGCCGGCCGTCAGTTTATGGGCTTGTGCGATGTTGCTTATTTCGAGGGCGTAAGAAGCGGGAGAGGCTCCGTTGCTGGCACTGACGGCCGCTATGTTCTCATCGCTGGACGAGGCTTTTCTGTCCTTGAAAGTCGCGCCGTTTTTCAAGTTGTCCAGCGCATCATCAAAAGTGGACAGGGAACTCTTCAGCCGGCCAAATGCCGACAGCAACGTTCTTATCTCTCCCTCTCGCTGGTTAAGACGCTTGTCCGCCGGTGTACGTTCAGCCGCAACCAGTTGATTCACCAGCGACTTGATATCCAGCCCGGAACCTGCGCCTGGCAGGGTTAGATTTTCCACGGCTATACCTCCGCGTCAAACAACAGGCTTCGGGTCTCTTCGAATGCCCTGGCTATGGCGATGAACTCCTCGGATGGTATCTGCCTGACAACTTCATCCGTATCGGGGTTGATCACTTTAACTACGGTTAGATTGAGTTCTTTCTCTACGCTGAACTGCAAGCTTCTTTGCAAATTCTGCGCCTTGTTGTTCATATCATCGACGGCAGACGCCAGCTCCTGTAACTTTCTTTTGGGGTCGTTCTCCTCAGCCGGCTTCTGCGTTCGCACGCCTGTTTCAAACTGCACATCCTGCTCCATCCGTTGTTTTTTCTGTGGCACGCGGTACGCATCCGTCGGGCTGCCTATCTGGACAGCCATATCGGTGGTAGGTGGAGCCATCTCAATCACCTCTCATAAATCAAAAAAGCCGCCTGGACACGACCGCGTCCAGGCGGGCTTTCAATCACTCATATACCCGTTTATTGAAGCAGGCTCAGTGCATTCTGAGGCAGCTGATTGGCCTGTGACAACATGGCCGTACCCGCCTGCTGCAGGATCTGTGTACGGGTCAGTTCGGCAGTTTCGGCCGCAAAGTCAGCATCGCGAATACGGCTGCGGGCCGCGGACAGATTCTCCACTGCATTCTGGTTACTGCGCACAATCGATTCGAACCGGTTTTGAATGGTACCGAAGTCGGAGCGTATCGTGTTCACCGTATCGATTGCTGCATCGATAATGTCCAACGCACTGAGCGATCCGCTGACGGTAGAAACCGCCGTGGTGCCTGCCAGCGCCGAACCGATGCCGGAGCCATTGGCAGTAAGAATACGCGCATTGACGGAAACCCGGTTAGTAGCGGAAGCAGCGTTGGCTCCCACCTGGAAAGTAAGCGCGGCGCTGCTGTTCAGCACGGATACGCCATTGAAGTTCGTGGCCTGAGCCACACGGGTAATTTCGTTCTTCAGCGCTGTGAACTCCTCATTCAAGGAGGCACGGTCGGAGGCGCTGTTGGTGGCGTTGGCGGACTGAACCGCCAGCTCACGCATGCGCTGCAATGATGAGACCACCTCCCCGAGGGCGCCTTCGGTGGTCTGCGCCAGCGATATGCCATCATTGGCGTTACGGGTTGCCTGATTCAGACCGCGAATCTGAGAGGTAAAGCGCTCGGAAATAGCCATACCCGCGGCGTCATCCTTGGCGCTGTTGATGCGCAGGCCGGAAGAGAGGCGCTGCAGAGCGACCGCCATCGAGTCCTGCGACCGGTTCAGGTTGCGCTGTGCATTGAGAGACATTACGTTAGTGTTGATAATCTGTGGCATTTTTTTCTCCATTCCATCCGGCCGATCACTATCAGGCCGGATAGTTGCTGGTTGATTCTTGGCGGATATACGGCAAGATTTGCGTATTCACCGCCTCCGGGAACCTTATCGGCAACAGAAGAAAATTGCTTTAACCAGACACCCTCCAGCAGGGTGCTAACCCGGTAACCAGGCATGTCGTCGCCAACCGGGTTTATCCTGTTAACCCGGCCGCAATATAGATCGTGTTCAGGACTTCAAGCGTTCTCCAGGTCAAGGAGTCACTCGCCGGCAATGGTGGTTCCCTTGGCAAGAGTGACAACGCAGAGATGGAGGACGCTTGAATGCCTGGGCATGACTTGCCATTCAAGCTGGCACGTTAACTGCATGTTGATTCGACAGACAAACAACCCGTTATATATTTGACATGTCTTCAAGGAATCAGTTTTTAACCAACCAGTTTGGCGATCGCTATCTCCCGGATATCAACCCGCACAGCTTCAACCAGATTGGCTCTGCCGCCGTATTCGGAAAAACCTTTGGTGATGCGTTCAAAACGCCCGATACCTTTTATATCATCGCAGGAACCGACTCAGGACTGCTCATCAACTACATCAAAAAAACCGGCATTCCCAAGGGAAGCCGCTTTCTGTTTGTTGAACTGCCCGGAGTAATCGAACAGCTTCCCAATCCTATATGGGAGACAGACAGCAAGATAACGGTATGCGGCATCGATGAGTGGGAAGAGCAGGCAACCCGGTTCGGACTGCAAGGGTATCTGTTTATCAATAAAACCCGGATCGTTCGATCCATTGCTGTTCTGGATGCTCATCACGCCGGCTACGCCGAGCTGTTTCATCGCTTGCAGATAGAGTTCAACCAGCAAAAATATGCAGCACAAGCGTCACTTGGGTCAAAGATATTCATCCAGCGGCAACTGGAGACTGTGGGTGATAACCTGCTCCCCGCAAAAATGATGCAGGGCTGGGGAAGGGGTAAATCCTGTGTGCTGCTCGCAGGCGGCCCATCTCTCGATGATTTTCTTCCATGGCTGAACCGGCACAGTGACCGGTTCATAATCATCGCTGTATCCCGGATTGCAAGGAGGCTACAGCAGGAACGGATTACGCCGGATATTTGGTGCTCCATCGATCCGTGGACCGCCAACATGGAGGTAAGCAAGGAGATGCTGTTCCAACACGAAAACACCCTCCTGGTGAACGCGAACCATATCTATCCTCCACTGCTCGGACAGTGGATGGGAAAAAGCCTTTATCTGGGCGACCGTTTTCCCTGGAAAACATCAAAAAACAGACCCAACATCGCGGTAGCCCCTATTCAGGTGACCAATAGCGCGCTGTCACTCGCCATGGAAATGGAGTTTTCACAGATCATCCTGGCGGGAGTGGATTTCTGCTACCACCGAGACGGGCACAGCCATGCACGAGGAAGCCTCGACTATGAAACCGGCCATCAGCTTTCTCCTGTGGATACCTGTATAGAGACGAACAGCGGCCACATGGCTGAAACCACCTTTCCACTGGCCGCGTCAGCCAGTGTTTTTGAAAACCTGGCGAAACCGGCTGCAAAAAAAGGCATAACGATCATCAACCCGGCTCCGGGGGCGGCGAAAATGGAGAGCATCGCCCATGTTCCTGTCGGTGACATTCCCCTTCCTCCTCTTATGAAAAAAGGTGAAAAACAGATCCACCTGAGAGTTCATGCGATGAGCACAGAGGAGAGGTTACAGCATTACCAGGAGATTCTGGAGGAGCTGTCACGAACAGACGGTGAACTGAAAAACATCAAAACCCTCAGCGCCAGGGCATTGAAATACCATCATGACACCTGCTCTCCCGTTATCAGCGACGGGAAAAAGCTGATCCAGAAACGGCGCATCGAGAAGATAGAAAAAAAAATAAACAGCCGTTACAAGGCGACATCCCGCCTGGTAAAAACCTATGGTATCCACGGTTTCCTTGAAATGGGTATCGTAGACCGCGATCGTATCTGGAGTGACCACGAAATCCGCCATGTTGGGAAAACCTACTATGAGTCCTATAACCAAACATCGAGTGAACTGATCGAACTGCTGGAGTCTGCCCGGAAACGGGTTATATCCCGAATCGAAGAGCTGAAAGACAACCCCGATTTTTCCGCTCTGGCCAGGCAGTGGAGAAAGGACAGCCAGCCTGGCCGCGCTCTGGTCTGGAAAAAACAGCATAAATCAACACCTGGGAAACAGTTTGACAAGCTGCTGGCCGAGCTGGAAGAGGAGTTTAAATACCAGTTGGAAAACGCCAGTGACATCAAGGGGTTTCATGATGGAACATCCTATCTTGACAGACTGAGGAGTATTCAGCGAGATTTGACCGGTATCTTCCATAAAATCAACCATCTTTTTCAGTTGGGAAACAGGGAGGGAATAAAACGTACAATTGCCGGATTGAGAAAGCTGGACTCGAAGGAGGCACACCGGTTGACCACCCTTGCGGAAGGCTATCTGTCCGAACTGGAGGGCAACCTCGAAAAGGCAATGGAGTTCTACCTTCAAATGGTGGAGGAAGAACCACCCGTTCAGGTGCTTGTCAGAGTCAGCGATATTGCCTTGCGACAGAATGACTATGATACGGCCACGCTGGCGCTTGAAGTTTTAAGTAAAATATCGGTAGCCTTCATGCCCTCCTACGCCAATATTCTGCGTCTCACCGGAAAAAAACCGGAAGCACTGCGTATCTATCATGACTATCTGGACAAAATGCCAGAAGATTTGGCTACCGTGATTGCGGTCGGGAAATTCTATCTCGAGCTTGGCGCCATGGATGCAGCCACCGATGCTTTTTGCTATGTCCTGGAAAGAGATCCCGGGAACCATGCTGCCCGGGCACTGTTAAAGGAGTTCAACCTGAAAACCGGATGATACGCAGATAGTGACCGGATTCAAGCACCGTCTCGTAGCGGACAACGCTGCTCCTGAAAACTCCGATAGAACAATGGCCTTTTTCCATGTTTCCCGGCGGAAGTGGCGCAACATGTCCCGCAATACTGCTTCTTCAAGCTGACCAAACAAGGGTGACGCTTTGAAACAGCAAAGGGTATCGACAAAAAGGGGATTCGGGGGGCATGGTTCTCCTTTTGTAACTATTCAGCATAGTCTGAAACAAGCCGGTAACTGTTCAGATTGCCCCTGAAATTCGTCAGTTCAAGGCGAAAAATGGGAGTTTACGCGTGTAAATGACCATTTTTCAACGCAGAAATGGCGGATTTCAGGGGTGAGCTGAATAGTTACCTCCTTTTTTCGTATTCAGGCCAGCGCTCCATACCCATGCTTCCCTATATGCGGCCCTCCTGAGACAAAGTCAAGCAGATGTTATCAACCCGGCATAATTTGAAACAATTATCAGCCTGAAACAAGGCGTTACAAATTATCGGCCTCGTTTTTCCCGAACACGCTCACCTGGGTGGCGTAACGCTGGATCCACCCCGCAGAGACAGCCGGTTTGACGAATGACGGGCAATCTGCTATTCGTTTAGTATCTCGTAGCGGTTGGTGCTTCCTGTCAACCTCACCCCGTATCAACCCGATGGAGGGCATCATTGTGGGTATAATCAAAGAAGACATCACCAAACTCAAATCCGATCTTGAGGATTTACACAAAGATGTAGCGGTGGCTCTGGACCATTTGGAGTATCACTTGGGCGTAAAGCGCATGGATGAAAACGATATTCACCGCATGCAAAAACATTTAAAAAAAATGGATGGAGATCTTGCCAAATTAATAGATCATACCGGCTTGCTGGAGGACAAGCAGGAATAACTGTCTTGTGGCATTCAGGATCAGGATAGCCGCAGGAAGAACCTGGTTCAGGAAGGCAGTTTCCTGTTTTTCATAGAGAAACACTCCAATACAGATAATAACTGCCTCAACCGGACGCGCTTTCGCGTTGCCTGCCTTGTGCGTCATTTCGATACGCTTCATTATCGTGCAATCCAGCCGTTATTAACCCGGCAACAACAACTATCTTGCTCAATCGTCCCGATCCGGTCATGTATAATCAAATGGCCTGTGCCCGAGTCCCTGAATATGACATATATTGCAGCCAGGTTAATATCAATGTAACTATTCAGATCATCCCTGAAATCCGCCATTTCTGCGTTGAAAAATGGTCATTTACACGCGTAAACTCCCATTTTTCGCCTTGAACTGACGAATTTCAGGGGCAATCTGAACAGTTACCGGCTTGTTTCATACTATGCTGAATAGTTACTTTATCCTTTCAATAAATGTTTATCAAACCCATCGATAAAAACCAGCAGCAGCAAGTGTGCGATGCAACATCCGATTGCCTGAAGCGTGTTGAAACAGTTTTTCAGATAAAACTCGAACCCGTCACCGTTACTTTCGATCTGACCGGGCGTTCCGCCGGAATGTATCGTGTACAACGGGGAAAACGCACCATCCGCTACAACCCCTATCTGTTCGCAAAATATTTTGATGACAACATGGCAACCACCGTACCGCACGAAGTCGCACACTACGCAGCCGATATGCTATATGGTTTTCAGCATATCCGGCCGCACGGTGCAGAATGGCAGGCGATCATGCGTGCGCTGGGTGTTGAGCCCCGTGCAACGGGGCAATATGATCTGACCGGTATCCCTGTCAGACGACAGCAGCGCTTCAGCTACTATTGCCGTTGCAGCACACACCAGCTGAGCGCATCCCGTCATTACAAGGTATGCCGTAAAAAAGCAGCCTATTTTTGTAATCGATGTGGAGAAAGGATTGTTCGTTCCGAGTAATTACCGGGTAACTTATATTCGGGTTAGTAAACGCATCTATCTAACAAAAAAATTCGAGAAAAAAACAGTCCGATTTTCCATCACCGCAATAGATCTTTACCACGTCTGGCAACCCCGGTACTTCATCGGGGTAACGGCACATATCCGGCCTTTGCTGCTATCGCCTGTCCCGCAGCTGAACGAACGTAATCCAGAAACTCCTGCACTCCCGGATTGGGTTTTTCGTCCGGAGCAATATTGAGCATGATACCAAGCGTACGTGTAAGGGGATATCGCCCGTTTTGAATCGTTTCGATCGAAGGAAGTAAAGCCGTTTCCCCCTCCCGCCGGGCCACCGCCACCGCCCGTACATCCGCCGAGCGCAAGGCGCTACTGGAAAAACCGATAGCGGCCGGATTACCGGCCAGAGCAGCCTGCACAGCGGCGGGACCGGCCAGCGCCTGGAAATCAGCGCGAAAATCACCATCACACAAAACAAAATGCTTGAACAACAGGTAAGCACCTGTATCACTCGTCAGACCCAGCGGTGTAATCATACGCTCCCCCCTACTCCCTTTTACACCCAAATCACTCCATTTTCTTATCGCCTGCCTGGCACCACAACGACGGGTTGCAGAATAGACAGCATCAAGTTGTAAAAAGGTTATTTCCTGCAACGGATTGAGCAGATTGACATAGAGAGCCACCCCATCCCTGGCGACGGGAACATAGCTGGGCAGATAACCAAAACGTTCGGAAAAACGGTTTTTCTGGCTCTGAGTCAGCGGCATACTGGTCAACACCAGATCAGCACTGCCGTTGAGCAGCGCTTCAATACCGACTGCAGTGCCCGGATCTGCGACAGTAATCACAACGGCAGGATTCCTCTCCCTAAAGTCCTCTGCCCACAGGGTTATCAGGTTTGCCAGAGCCACGGAGCCGGTCACCACGATTCCATTTCCCGATGGCAGATCCGGCGGATCGGATTGTGCAGCGGCATATCCCGGCATCAGATACCCCCCCAGCATCACCAATAGTAACCCGGCAACCAAAACTGCCGGTTTCAGGACAACAAGCATGGCGCGTATCAAGGCGCGGCTCGCAGGGAGTGGTTTACATCCTTGCCAAGCGCCGCAACGCAGAGACGTGCCATGCTTGTTGTCCCCAGCCGATTGTTTTTCAAAGAAGGGCCGTCGTCTATGCGCTTGCAGTAACGACAAAGGGGTATCAATAAACATCATGGAACCTCTATCTATTTCCGGCCAAAACTGTGCAACGGTTGCTGCACCCGGGCAATAAATTTTTCATGCCGCGGTGCACGGTGCTGGAAGTGCCGATAGACCTGTACCTTGACAACATCGGTCACCAGCGCTGAAGCGATGGAGTACCCCCAGATCAACGCAATTTCCGGCCAACTGATCGGGGTAATGAGGCCAAATCCGTAGGCGGCCAGAACCGTCGCCGCCAGTTTGGTGATCAGCGCCGACCAAACCATAATGGGAGCAGGCCAGGGTCGCCGCCAGAAGTACCCTTTGGTGCGCGCCACAAACAGCACCAGGTGGCCGGCTACTGCCATTTTCAGAAAGATATAGGTCTGGATCTGCGCCACATCGAGCTTGAGCCAGTCCATGGCGAGCAGCAGCATCCCGAAGCTACCAATCACGCCCACCACCCCCATGGAGGTAGCCACGGTGATCACCTGACGCATATCCCAGCGCACCGGTTTTTTCTCCAGCCCGGTATGGTCATAGGCGATGGCCATAATGGGAACATCGTTGAAAAAGGCGAGCAGGATAATCATGATCGCCGTGATGGGATAAAAATCAAAAAAGACCATCGTCAGCACAACAAAAAACATAATCCGGATGGTCTCACTGATCCGGTAGATGGCGTAGGCATTCATGCGTTCAAAAATACGCCGCGCCTCTTCGATAGCGCTGATGATCACCGACAAACCTGGCGCGGTAAGCACCAGATCCGCCGCAGCCCGCGCCGCATCGGTGGCGCCACTGACCGCAATACCCACGTCGGCCTGTTTCAATGCCGGTGCATCGTTGACCCCGTCGCCGGTCATGCCGGTGATATGGTTGCGCGCCTGCAGCAGTTTGACAATTCCGAACTTGTGCTCGGGGAATACCTCGGCAAAACCGTCTGCCCGCTCTACCCGGTCACCATCGGCGGCAGCGCTATGGCCATCCTTGTCAAATGTGAGCGCGCTGGCGGAAAGGATGTTGGTGCCAAGCCCGAGTTTGGCGGCAATCTGTTTGGCGATGGCCAGGTTGTCACCGGTAACCATCTTCATGCTCACACCATACTCCAGCGCCCGGGCGATGGTCTGAGCGGAATCCTCCCGCGGTGGATCGAACAGTGAAAGAATACCGAGGAACTGCCACTGCTTCACATCCGGATCCCGGCGTGCCACCGCCAGCGCCCGGTACCCCTCTGCGGCGAATGCATCCACCGCCCGCTGTGCCCGGTGCCTCTGCTCCTCGGTCAGCGCGGACATCCGCATGATCACCTGGGGTGCCCCTTTGGTAACCAGAAAGGTGTGACCATGATGGTCGGTCACCGTGGCCTCGGTGCGTTTGTGTACCGGATCGAAAGGGACAAAATGGGTCTGCTCGAATGCCTGAAGCTGTTTTTTATCGGCAAGCCCCTCCAGTATCGCCTCGTCAATGGCGTCCCGATCCTCCTCCCGGGAGGCAAGCGCCGCCGCGAGCAGTACCCCCTGCTCATGGCTGTTATTGAATACCTCGATCTTGCCAAGTGTCAGCCGGTTCTGGGTCAGCGTGCCGGTCTTGTCCGAACAGAGCACATCCATGCTGGCCATCTCCTCGATGGACTCCAGCCGGGTGACGATGGCCTTGCGCCGGGAGAGTGCCGCCGCACCCACCGCCATGGTCATGGAGAGAACCGCCGGCATGGCCACCGGGATAGAAGCAACCGTCAGGATCAACGCAAACTGTACCAGCTCCAGCCAGGGTGCATTGCGATGTAGCTGAAACAGCACCAGAAACACCACCAGCGCCAGGCTGACATAGATCAGATAGTCACCGATCATCAGCACCGCTTTCTGGAAGTGGGAAACGGTTTTCGCCTGCTGCACCAGACCGGCGGTCTTGCCGAAACGGGTCCGCGCCCCGGTTGCCGTCACCCTGGCCACCACTTCACCCCGTTTCACCACCGTGCCGGAGAAGGCATTGTCACCCACCTTGCGGGTGACAGGCAGGGATTCTCCGGTCAAGGCGGATTGATCCACACTCAGATAGTCTCCGGAAATCAGTTTCACATCCGCCGGAATCACATCTCCCAGACGAATACGGATCACATCACCGGGCACCAGCAGTTTGGCATCAATCTCCTGCCAGTTTCCATCACGCAACACCCGCGCCTTCATGGCCAGTTGTTTTTTCAGCGCCTCCACGGCATTGCCGGCGGTGAACTCCTGCCAGAATCCCACACCGGCATTGAACACCAGCAGTGCAACAATAATCCAGAAATCATCCCAGTGTTTGACAACAGCGGAGAGAACAGCCGCTATCTCAATCATCCAGGGGATGGGACCCCAGAAATAACCCAGCAGGCGCAGAATGGCCGAGCGCTTTTTCTCTTCCAGCGCATTGGGGCCATACTGCTGCAGACGCTTCGCCGCCTCTTCGGAAGTGAGTCCCTGTGTTTGGATTTCGGCCGCAGCCGATGGATTGATTATTGCCGGTTTGTCATCCGTCACGGTTTTTTTCCTTATCTGAAACAGAGAAAACCTGTTTTCCAATCAGCCGCAGCTCATCGTCGAATTCGTACAGATGGGGACTGCCTGTCTCCAGCTCATACGCAATAATCTGCTGCGGAGTCATCTGTTCAATGTGCATAACGATAGAACGCAGGGAGTTCCCGTGCGCAGAGACCAGCACCCGCTCACCGTTACGCAGATGGGGAACTATCTTCTCCTGATAGTAGGGAATGGTCCTCTCCGCCGTCATTTTCAGACTCTCACCGTTGGGGGGCGGAATGTCATAGCTGCGCCGCCACAGATGCACCTGCTGCTCTCCGAACTCCTTGCGGGCCCACTCCTTGTCAAGGCCTTGAAGATCGCCATAGTAGCGCTCGTTCAGCTTCTCCGAGACGTAGATGCACAGCTCATTTGCATCCCCCTCCGCGGGAATAAAATGCTCGTACCACGCACTGCTTTTTTCATGCACCCGCACATACTGTTCGCAAAAAAGATTCTGCTTGAGAATCTCGTAGAGCGTATCCTGCGCACGCAGCAGCGCCGATGTGAAGGCAACATCAAAATGTTCACCGGCCAGCAATGCAGCCGCCTGCTGTGCCTCCACCACCCCCTGACGGCTGAGGGAGATATCCACCCAGCCGGTAAAACGGTTCTGCAGATTCCAGATGGACTGGCCATGCCGGACCAGGTACAGCCGGCTCATGATCCGGAAGCTCCGGATCTGCGCACACAGGCACCCTTACCAGCAAGCTCACACTCCCGCTCCACGGCAGGATTGCCACGGGAATCAAGGATCTCCCGCACCAACACCGATCGAATGGCAAATCTGTTACTCAACCTTTCACTCCCTTGCGCAATACCCAGCCGATGGAAGCCAGCGCCCAGCCGTCGAATATCAGACTGATGCTCACATACAGCCCCACCAGCCAGATGGAGGTGGCCGGCCAGCCGATCAAAAACAGCGCGGCCAGCAACGCCGAAATAACTCCGTTAAATGCCATCCATCCCCAACCCTTTTCAGGATGAACAGACTGGGCAAGGGCAAAACTGCTGACCGCATCCATCAACAGATAGATAGCCAGCAACAATCCCAGTGTCGCAACACCGGTTACCGGATAGAACAGCATCAGCCCCCCGACACTGAGCAGCAGCACCGGCTTGAGCCAGTTCATCACACTTTTTGCGTCATAACGGTAGGTATGAATGGCCCACAGGATGCCGCCAAAGATCAACAACCAGGAAAAGAACAGCACCGTACCCAACGATGCCAGGCCCGGAACAAAGACGCCCAGGGTACCCAGCCCGATCAGCAGAATACCGATAATCAGGCTGTATGGTCCGAAGTTGCGTAACGGGTTTTCATCAAAAGTGTGTTGCGTATCCATCCTGTTGTCTCCTTACTGTTTCAGAGTACTAGCACCGGAACCACACAGCCACACCTGGCTGTCAGAACAACCGGTTTCAGGCCATTCTGGCATGGAATCCCTGCAGGGATATAAAATCCAGCAGGGTCTCTTCACTGAAATGTCCGGGCTCGTATTCAACCCTCAAGGCGTGGGGGTCACCTGAATCCGGCAGCGCCAGTTCAATCCCCGGCTGATGCTCCAGCCGTACTGCAAGATATTCACGTTGGGTATGATCCGCCGCTTCCAAAAGATAGATTGAAACCCGCCTTGTTTTTTCCGGCATCGCTACACCTCCTTTACCTTCCAGCCTGTTCCCTGCCAATCACGCCATGACTCCCATACCGACAACAATTTTCCGGCAACGGAAAGCCGGCGCCTCGCCTCTTCCCCTCCCCGTTTTCAAATTTGAAAACGGAAATTATCCACCATAAAGCAGTCATTTCTGGCTGTAACTACTCAGCTATTTATGCACTTGCTGCAAAAACTCTTGGCGAACGGAGCATCAGTAAACGTTTGAGAAGTAACCAACGTACCACCAACCACTGGCTCCAGAACAAGAGCTGTACGACCTGCCGGTAGTTGTTTCAATACATTTCGAAGGATAAGGCAAACGGCAGATTCGATCTGCAACCTAGGTTACAGCCGATGAGATGGTCTCCTCCCCCCTTAACAAGCGGCGTCGTAATGCGCCATGATGGAAGTATAAACCCAACCATCAACATCAAGCGGAGGAAGGAGACCATGAGAGAGATTACGACAATCTGGATAGACTTGGCAGGATCGATGGGGTCAGAGTAACTGATTCTTCCTGAGTTCCCGGTACTTCGCGGATTTGCGGTCCCCTCCCCGCGGCAGGGGAAATGCCCGGCTCCCGGTTCGCCTCTCTATCCGCTTCCTGAAACCCTCTCCACCCAACACCCAGGACTTGTTGACCGCATCCCGAATCTCCTTGAGCTTGTGTTCGGCAATCGCCTCGTCGAACAGGGCACGGTAGGCATTCCGCCTCCGTACATCCGTCTTTCCCAACGACAGGTAGCAGGCATGGGGCGTTATCAGCTCGATGGGCTTTCCCAAAGCGTTTCTCCGGTAGCTCGACCAGGGATACTCCCCAGGCTCCGCCACCATCCCGGCACGGACAGGGTTGAGCTCGATGTAGCGGCTGACGGTGAGAAAATAGTTCTCGCTATCCACCAGGCAGGACTTGAAGCGCCCCTCCCATAGTGTGCCGCTGCGGCCATGGCGCTGGTTCACATAGCGGACATAGTAGCGACCAAGGGATTGAATCAACCGGCTCACCCCGTCCGCCTCCTCCGGCGTCAACAGCAGGTGCACATGGTTGGTCATCAGGACGTAGGCGTGGACCGCTACGCCATATTTCCGGCTGTACTCCTTTAGCTTGTCCAGATAGACCGGGTAGTCCTCTTCGGTGAAGAAACAGGCCTGGCGGTTGTTGCCGCGCTGGATGATGTGTTGCGGAATGCCGGGCAGGCTCAGGCGGGGGGGTCGTGCCACTGTGGTTTACCTTCTGTTGACCTTTTCCCCACTCTACCGCAGCGGGAAGGGAAAATCAATTACTCTGACCCCTTTGATCCCCCCTTTGATCCTGATTTCTCCAGCAGATCGCGGTGCTCATCCACAAAAGCCTGTTCACGTTCATATATGACTTTTTTGGTTATGTAGCTAAGCCCTACTTCCTGATCACAGGATTTTCCCGCAGTCATTATCGGGTCAAAGGCCGCTATAATCTGTTGCCGCGCTTTATTCGGATCTTCATTGCGAAGCGAGATTTCAAGATCCCCTATGGCAGTTTTTATCGCATTTGGAGATTCATACTGAAAGCCTTTTGCTTCCATGCATCTGGACCAGGCCCGAACAGCATCTTCTATTTTTTTGTCGCTGGCAATGGCCTTGTCCAACGCCCTGCGTTCCTCTGCAAGTCCGCCGGCTATTGAGTAGATGCCAGGAATCTTCCTGTTTGCAATACTCCAGCATGCGTTTGGATCGACATTCTCATATGCCTCTGCGTCTTCGGCATTGGGATCGGGTACTCCATATAGTGCCAGGTTATATGCAAGACGCTCCGCCTCGGAAAGCTGGCTCAGATACTTGTCATCAGGATCCTGCTGCTCCAGCATATCGAGTAGTTCCTGTGTCGTATAATCGTCATCATGCCTCATGACAATGGTTTGGGCTGGAGTATATTTGAACCCTCTGTTTTTCATGCACTCGGCAACCATCTGCTCTCTTTGCTGCTCCTCCAGCATTTGCTGCTCTCTGTCTTTTTCTCTTCCTCCGGATTCGTTGTCACGAAAGCCAGGGTAAACAGATAATGGAGAATATGCTTCAGAGTGTCGTTCTACTACGTTATCGCCGTTTTCCTCAGAGCAGGAGTCAGCAGGTGAGCACGATTGAAAAAACCCCAAGGTTTTATCTGTTGGACCGGATTCTTTTTTTTGCGCCGTGTCCTGTACGAAGGCAGGCTTTTTATCAAAAAATGCAGCATAAAACACACCAAACACCAAGAGAACAAGAATGAGTAGCGTCAATGCTTTTGTGCTATTTTTCATGAGATAAATTCACAAGCCGAAAGTGCTTCTGGATAACAGCATTGACTTTGAAAGCCCACCTGCCTGTCCTCTCATTTTCTGACAGACAGATGCAGACATACTAAAACGCACACACCCTACCTTATAGACCAACTCCAAGATGACCACCACGTCCAGATGCTCCACCACTTAGGTCTGCCATCGTCATCATGGCGATTAAAATATTTTTGTATACCTGTAGCGATTTCCACCCTATCAATCGCGTCCCGCAGATATCTGGCTCCCAGATCCCAAGTATGAAATTCCCTTTCGATATAGGCCGCAACAGCTTTTGTCTTACGCAACTCGGCAAGGGAGTTGTACGCAGTACAGGGACTGCTCTCATGGCACACGAAATCACGCGTTCCAGGCGTTATGTCTTGGATATAGTGCAGTATATCGCTTGATAGATTCTTTCCACTATCTGACCTGTATATGACTACAGCTCCGTGAGCGGATATATCGCCATTGCTACAGCGTTCCGTACGCGCATTACTATGGAGAGGAATATGAATATCTGCTTTCCATTGATTCGACCTCATGATCGCGGTATTCAGCGTTCCCCTTCCGATTCTCACCTCATACCCCTTTGCTAAAAGGCCAAATCCGGAATCGTTAACGATATGAAGCGCTGACGCCAAGGCGGTTGTATTTTCATTACCATTCAGAGTTGGACATTCTCCCCTACCCCCTGCATTGGAATGACGGGCCGGCGACAGATATACCTTCTTGCCATTGGCAACAACAGGATCAGGATAAAATACCATACCTGGTTCTGCCGCCCATAATCCTGTTGATATTGATATCAAAAAGATACCCCAAAAAACAGGATTACTCCCTTTGCGGCGAAACTGGATGCTCATTTTTATCTCCCTCAAAAAAGTGACAAAATTCCGTATTACTCAGATGCTTCACCTCTACGCACCCAAAGATATTACCCCCCCCCCCGTGAGCTCATGTCAAATTCGCAGTGTCAAACTCAAACCGAATCAATTAGATCGACGCGCCATTCGCAGGGTCAGATACCGTCTTAACGATTGCAGGGTCACGAATCAACGGGGTCAGAGAAACTTGATGCTATTTGCCAGGCAAATTTACCCTTTCTTTCTCCCCTCGCAAAAAAAAATCCCAACACCGGGCAGCTTTCCCGCCCCCTCACCCAAACTGCCGCCGAAACCGCCACACGCCGAAGGCAAACACCACGCTGCCCAGCAGGGCGAGTTGCAGCATCTGCTTCCACAGGATCTCCATCCCGGCTCCCTTGAGCAGGATGGCGTAGCTCATCTCGGTGAGGTAGAAGAGCGGTGAGAGGTGCATCGCTTCGCGCAGCAGGGTGGGCATGGCCTCGGGTGGGGTCCAGGCGCCGGAGAGGAGGAGCATGGGCATCATGATCAGGAGCACCAGCATCACTACCTGTCCCAGGTTGCGGCTCAGGGTGGCGATGAACAGACCGAGGCCGGAGCTGGCGAATACGTAGAGGGCGGTGGCGAGGAAGAACAGGGGGATACTGCCCTTGATGGGTACGTGGAAGATGGGTTCGATGATCAGGAACAGGGCGGCGGCAACGCCGCCCATCACCGCCAGGCCCATCGCCAGCACCTTGGGCAGCAGGATCTG
>WFVH01000021.1 GCA_015491735.1 Gammaproteobacteria bacterium | reverse complement strand
TAACTATTCAGCATGGTATGAAACAAGCCGGTAACTGTTCAGATTGCCCCTGAAATTCGTCAGTTCAAGGCGAAAAATGGGAGTTTACGCGTGTAAATGACCATTTTTCAACGCAGAAATGGCGAATTTCAGGGGTGAGCTGAATAGTTACCCCGTGATATGCATTCTGCCGGCCGCTAACGGCAGTTGTATTGTGATTAACCCGGCGCTGCTCCTGTCCCCAAGACGGGATGATCCGGATAGCCGGCAGAACCGGCCATCCGGAACAACCGACTACTCACAGTTTTATCAGCCGGTTGCTCAAGTAAAGCGCCACTGTAAACAGGATGAGACCGCCTGCCTGATGAGCAGCGGCAAGCGAAACAGGGACGCTCTGCAACAGCGTGAAAATACCCAGGGTAACCTGTACCGCCAGCGCCAAAAGCAGCAGATGAACCCCCGCGCGCAGGCCGGATGACGGCACCGTTCTTACAGCCCTCCACCAGAACAGGGGAACCAGAAAGAACAACAGCGTGGCCATTAGCCGATGGTTGAACTGTATCGTGGCGATATTTTCAAACCAGTTTCTCCAGAAAGGCTCCAACACATACATCCCCTCCGGGTAGAAACGGCCAGCCATCAGCGGGAAAGTATTGAAGGTAAAACCCGCTTTCGTTCCAGCCACGAAACCACCGGAGAGCAGCGTCAGAAAAATGAATCCGCAGATAAACAGCAAAAGCCGCACCGGCACGGTTTTTCCGTCCAGCTTTGCCGGACTCCCCGCATACAGAAGGTCGATCGCAACCCAAAATATATAGGCATAGATAATCACCGCCAGCCCCAGATGGGCCGTCAACCGGTACTGGCTTACATGCGGATCGTCGACCAGTCCGCTCTTGACCATGTACCACCCCATCAACCCCTGCAGACCACCCAACACAAACATACCCGCCAGCTTCAGCGTCAGTGGCCTGTTGAGCCAGCCACGAAACAAGAAGTAGAGAAAGGGAACCAGGAACATCACACCGATAAAACGCCCCAGCACCCGGTGAGAATACTCAAACCAGAAGATGGCCTTGAACTCCTCCAGTGACATATGGAGATTTTTCAGCTTGTATTCCGGGAACTGCTGGTAAAGCCGGAAAACCTCCTCCCACTCCGTCTGGCTGAGCGGAGGAACAATACCCATTATCGGTTCCCATTGAACCATCGACAGGCCCGAGCCAGTCAACCGGGTAACCGCCCCCAGAACCATCATTGCAAAAATAATGGCGCAGCAAAGAAGCAGCCAAATCGCAACTATCTGTTTTTGTTTTGTTTCATTCATGGGAAAACGTAACTATTCAGCATAGTATGAAATAAGCCGGTAACTGTTCAGATTGCCCCTGAAATTCGCCAGTTCAAGGCGAAAAATGGGAGTTTACGCGTGTAAATGACCATTTTTCAACGCAGAAATGGCGGATTTCAGGGGTGAGCTGAATAGTTACGGGAAAACAAGCCAAACCACCCTGTCAAACACCCGTCCACTACCTAAGTACTCTTTCGAGGTGATAAATCAGGATTCAGGCGTTTCGCGGCAAAGCGCAGTGCGCAGGTGAGGGTTGTTCCCTTGTCATACACTGCAACGCCGCAGCGGAACACTACAGGGGCACTGAATCCTGATTTACTACCATGAAAGGGTACTGGAAAGACATCAAAAAGGCCATTGCCCCCCTGCCGGAACAGAAACGAACCAACTCGAGAGACCCTCTGCCCGATACAGACCATCGCCGGATCGATCGCCACCCCGCAACTCAATCCTTGATGACATACTCTGTCCCGCAATAGGGGCAGACCGCCCGGCCCTCCTCGTCGAATGCCAGAAAGACCCTGGGATGAGCCACCCCCGCTCCTGTCAACTCATTGGGACAGGCCAGGGGAAGATCGCTGCGTGATACCCTGAATTGTTGTGGTGTCGCCTTACTGCTGTTTTCAGTCATTACTTGGCCTCCTGTTCATCGTTGGCATCCGTGATGATTCGCCGCACTCTTTCAAGTTCACCCAGACTATCGATTACGTGGTCTGCCTGCGTGACATGCTCATCGATCGGGTGGCCGGAGCGCACGAGAACGCTCCTCCCCACCCCCGCGGCGCGACCCGCCTGGATATCGGCCTCCTTGTCTCCGAACATCAGGGATCGAGGCAGATCAATGTGATGCTTGCACGCAGCCGCCAGCAGCATACCCGGCGCCGGCTTGCGGCAACCACACACCACCCGGTATTTGCCCAAACCCTGCTCCGGATGATGGGGGCAATGAAGCACGTCGTCAATAACAATCCCCTCTGCGGAAAACTGTGTCACCATCCATCCGGTAAGCCGGGCATACGCCTGTTCACTATAGTAACCACGCCCGATTCCCGACTGATTGGTCACGACGATAATCCGGTAGCCCTTTTCTGCAAACAGGCGGCAGGCACCGAATACTCCGTCGATAAACTCGAAATCTTCAACACGGTGCAGATACTCCTTCTCCCTGTTGATCACCCCGTCACGATCGATGAATACTGCCTTTGCCACCAGGGAATTACACCAAGGTCAGCCAGTCCGCATTCTGCTTGCGGCGGCCATGCACGACATCGAAATAGAGCGCCTGCAACTGCTCGGTGACCGGGCCACGCCGCCCGTTGCCGATGGTGCGATTGTCCAGTTCGCGGATCGGAGTCACCTCGGCGGCGGTACCGGTGAAGAACGCCTCATCCGCCACATAGACCTCATCGCGGGTGATCCGTTTTTCGTGCACCGGCATACCAAGTTCGGCCGCCAGGGTACAGATGGTCTCCCGGGTGATCCCCTCCAGCGCGGAGGTCAGATCCGGAGAGTAGATAACACCGTCCCGCACGATGAAGATATTCTCCCCGCTCCCTTCCGCCACATATCCCTCCGGATCCAGCAGCAGCGCCTCGTCATAGCCGCAGGAAAGCGCTTCCTGCAGCGCCAGAATGGAGTTCATGTAGTTGCCGTTGGCTTTGGCCTTGCACATGGTGATGTTGACATGATGGCGGGTAAACGAGGAGGTCTTGATACGGATACCGCGTTCCATGCTCTCTTCACCCAGATACTTTCCCCAGTCCCAGGCGGCAACCATGACATGCACCTTGAGATTGTCCGCTCGGATGCCAATCCCTTCAGAGCCGTAAAAGCACATCGGGCGGATGTAGGCGGAGTGAAGCCTGTTTTCGCGCACCGCCGCGCAGATGGCGCCGTTGATGGCCTCCCTGTCCCAGGGGATTTTCATGCCCAGGATATGTGCGGAGCGGAACAGGCGATCAGTGTGATCCTGCAGCCGGAAGATAGCGGTGCCTTTCTCTCCCTGGTAGGCACGCACGCCCTCGAACACACCCATCCCATAGTGCAGCGTGTGAGTCAGCACATGCACCTTGGCCTCGCGCCAGGGAACCATCTCCCCATCAAGCCAGATAACGCCATCGCGATCAGCCATCGACATAAATTTCACTCCTCAACAGTTCTCGAACCCGATCATTTTGCGCCACAGACGGATTACTCCTCCCCGGTACCGCTCAAACTCTCCGGCGCCAACGGCCGGAGCGGCCTCCTGCAGCACCAGCCGGTGCAGCCGCGCCCGGTAGGCCCGGTAAGCATCGGCCAGCAACCCGGCCTCCTCTCCGCTCAGCAGATCCGCTCGGGAGAGGCGTTCCAGAATGCGGATATTGTCGGTATAGTCGAGCAGTTCCGGATATCGATGCCCCCAGGCAAGTACCGCATATTGCACCATAAATTCGATGTCAGTGATACCTCCGGAGTCCTGTTTCAGGTTGAATAGCCCCCTGTCCCGGCCAGCGTGGCTCTGCACCATTTTGCTGCGCATCTCGGCTACTTCCTTGCGCAGCACCGCCTGATCCCGCGGACGGGACAGCACCTGCCGCCGCAGCCGGGAAAACGCCTGCCCCAGCGCCGAACTGCCTGCCACCATCCGCGCCCGCACCAGTGCCTGGTGCTCCCAGGTCCAGGCCTTCTCCCGCTGATAGCCGGCAAACGCCTCGAAACTGCTCACCAGCAGACCGGAAGCTCCGCTGGGACGCAGGCGGGTATCCACCTCGTAGAGCATGCCGGCCGCAGTCCGGGTGGCAAGAACATGGATGACACGCTGCGCCAGACGCGCATAGAATACCGCACTGGCGACTGGCCTGGGGCCATCGGTATCCACCGCCTCCCCATCATGAATGAACACCAGGTCCAGATCTGAACCGTAGCTCAACTCGATACCGCCCAACTTGCCGTAGGCGATGATGGCAAAGCCCTTCTCCTCCAAGCTGCCGGTAGGTGTTCCATGCCGCGCCACCAGGTAGTTCCAGGCCAGATCCAGAGCCTGCGCCAGCACCGTTTCGGCAATATCGGTGAGATGATCGCTGACCACCATCAGTGGAATGGCCTCCGCCACATCCGCCGCCGCCACCCGCAGAACGTTACTGTGGCGGAAATGGCGCAACAGCTCCATCTGCCGCTCCAGATCATCGTGGGCGACGGGCAGCAGGCTCTGGCGCAGCTCGGCCTCCAGCTCTTCGCGGCCGGGTGGAGAATAGAGCGTGCGTGGATCCAGCAGATCATCCAGCAGCACCGGGTAACAGGTCAACTGACGGGTAACCCAGGGACTGGCGGCGCACAGTTTGACCAGCTGCGACAGCGCCATCGGATTCTCCACCAGCAGCGCCAGATAGGTGCTGCGCCGCAGAATCTGCTCCAGTAGCTGCAGCGCCCGGCCCAGTGCCACATCGGGTTGATCGGCCTGCCCTGCCACCCCCAGCAGCAGCGGCATCAGCCGATCCATCAACTGTTTGCCGTTCTCGCTCAGCGCTTGATAACGACGGCTGCGATAAAGCGCATCGAGCTGCGCCAGCACCGCTTCCGGCTGCCGGTATCCGGCGGCGCGTAAAGCCTGCAACGCCTGCCCCGGCTCCAGCGCCTGCTGCCATACCCCGTTCAAATCCAGTTCATCGCTCTCGGCATGACGGGTCTGGGGGGCAACAAAAACCTGTTCAAAATGCGCCTGGACGTTGTTGCGGTGCATGTCAAGCGCCGCCTTGAACGCTTCCCAGCCCGCAAACCCCATGCTGAACGCCAGCCGCAGACGCCCGCCGGCATCCTCCGGCAGCTTGTGGGTCTGCTGGTCGGCATACGCCTGCAAGCGGTGCTCGCAGCGGCGCAGAAAATGGTAGGCATCGCTCAGCTGGCGCACCACATATTCCGGCAGCAGATTAGCCTGCTGCAGCGTCTGCAGCACCGCCAGGATGCGCCGCTCCCGCAGAGCCGGCTCCCGCCCGCCCCGAATCAGCTGAAAAGCCTGACCAATAAACTCGATCTCGCGAATCCCGCCAGCACCCAGCTTGATATCGTTATCCATCCCCTTGCGGCGCACTTCACTCTCGATCAAACGCTTCATCCCGCGCAGGGAGGAGAACGCACCATAATCCAGGTAGCGGCGATAGACGAACGGCCGCAACAGCGCCATCAACCGCTCCCCCGCCACGTTGTCACCGGCCACCACGCGCGCCTTGATCATCGCATAGCGTTCCCACTCCCGGCCGTGGATCTGATAGTAGTTCTCCAGTTCATCGAAACTGGAGACCAGCGGACTGCTGTTGCCAAACGGGCGCAGCCGCATGTCGACCCGAAACACAAAGCCCTCTGCCGTCGGCTCACTGAGTACCCGGATCAGCGCCTGCCCGAGGCGGACAAAAAAACGCTCGTTGCTGACCGGCCAATCACCGCCGGAGGTCTCGCCCGCCTCGGGGTAGGCAAAGATCAGATCGATATCGGAGGAGAAGTTCAGCTCATGGGCGCCCAGCTTGCCCATTCCCACCACCACCAGAGACTGGGGTTCACCAGTAGCGCCACAGGGCGTGCCCAGCTCGGCGCGCAGCCACGCCTGCAGCAGGTTCAGGCTCTCTCTGATACAGGCGCCGGCCAGCCAGGAGAGTTCCCGCATGGTCTCCTCCAGCTCCGCCCAACCCGCCAGATCCCGCCAGGCGATGCGCACCATCTCCCGCCGGCGGAAACGGCGCAGCCGGGGCATCAGTGATGCCTCGTCTACCACGCCATTCAATGTCTCCTTCAGCCGGCAGGTATAATCCTGTTCCGTAACGGCATGTTCCAGATCCCCGCTGGTGGCCAGATCGTCCAGCAACTGCGGCTCCCGGATACAGCTACGCGCCACGAATTCGCTACAGAGCCAGACCTGCGGGAGTGTGGCGAACAGATCCTCCGGCAACGAAGGCGCTCCCCCCGCTGCGCGCGCCTGCAGCCAGCAATCCAGGCGATCCCGCAGTGGCGCGCGCAGCTCCTCCGGTAGCCGGTTGATGATTTCCGGAGTATCCATGCCCCGGTTACCACATCAGATCATCAGGGATCCGGTAGTCGGCATAGGGGTCATCCTCGTCCGGTTTGCTGTCGGCCCGGCTCTTGTTGCAGAGAATGACACACGCCGCGTCACGCTCGTAAATCTTTTCAGCCACGGAGGCAGGAACCAGTTCATAACGCCTGGCCAGTTTGACGATGGCCAGCCGGCCCCGGCTGAGTTGCTGCTGAAGTTCGGTGGTAACATGGATCTGCTTCACTACATTGGCATCGGCAAACCGGTAGGGGATATCTCCCTCATGATCCACAATCCGGTTGGTCTCGATCAGCTGTTTTACCTGCGCGGCAACCGCTTTGCGCTCCGCAGCCTCCCTGCGTTGCCGATTGAGTTCGCGGGCATGCTCCGCCTTTTCCGCCTGCGCCTGCCGGGCCAACAGCTTGCCGTGATCGGCTGCGTCAGTTTTACGCTGCTGCCTGTTTTTCTTGTATCTCTCTTTCTTGGCCTTTCTGGCCTGCCGTTCATCGACGAGTCCGCTTTGTTTCAGCTGCTCGAACAGTGAGTTTCCCATCACACACTCCACTCCAATGATACCGACCCGGCACAACGGGGACGAAACCGCTGTCAGATCCAGTTGGCCGTTCTGGAAAATTCCGCTGCAATCAGCACGAGGGCCGAATACATGGCGACATTTTTGGCAAAGATCCCCGCCAGGGTCGACTTGAGATTGGCATTGAACTCCTCCACGGCCGCCTTGCGCTCCTTGTCCGGTAATGTGTCAAACGCTTGCAGCATTTCGCGTTTGATGCGCAACAGATCCACCGCCTGGGTAAAACAAACAACCACGATGGCCATTCCAACGCCCTGTGGCGTCAACGTAAAAAAAGCCGGCCCCAGTAAACCGATAAGGGCGTGCATGAAAATATTCCAGAACACCAGATTTATTCTCCCGTACCCGTAACAGCGCAAACAGGCGATCCGTTTCCGCAACCTCACGCGCCCACAATGCCCGCCGGCAGCGAACAGTATACAACCGGTTGCGGCTGCCGCAGGCGCTGTTCCAAACCGCGGCGCTCCCCGGTGGCGTCAGTAACGGTCAAGAAAGCGCCCTGTCCGCCTTGGAATATTATCAGCTACCGGCCCGAATATAACTTATCCGATACAAATTATTAACCCCGCACACGACGGCTGAACATGATATATGTCGTTGCCGGGTTAATACGGTGGGTTGGCCTGAGTAGTGACGCTGGTTTGTCCTCAATCCGCTACCACTGCTCCAGTATTGAGTCGGGTCTCTGTTACTCGGCCTGCAGCGCCTCTACCGGATCCAGTCGTGCCGCCCGCCTAGCGGGAAGCACTCCCGCAAGCAGGCCCATGCCTACGGCAACCACTTCAGCGGCGATAACATAGCTGAGCGGCGTGTGAACCGGCAACGCCGGCAGAAAGAAATGCAGCAGCCAGGCCAGGCTCACTCCAAGGAGCAGACCGCTCAGACCACCGATGGCCGCCACCGCCACCGCCTCACCCAGGAACAGGGCCAGCACCTGCGGCTGCTTCGCCCCCAGCGCGCGCAGCAAACCGATCTCGCTGGTACGCTCGTTCACGGCAATGGTCATGATGGTAACAATGCCAATGGCGCCCACCAGCAGCGAGATGCCGCCAATCGCAGCCACGGAGACCGTCAGTACGTTCAATATGGAACCCAGTACATCCAGCATCTGCTGCTGGGTGGTAATGGTGAAATCCTCGCGCCCGTGGCGTGCCTCGAGGGTTCGTTTTATCCCTTGCACCACCCTGTACACCGATGTCTGTTCATCATACAGTACATCGATCTCGAACAGACCGTCGCGGTTGAACAGGCTTAGCGCCCGCACCGCCGGGATGTAGACCGTATCGTCGAGGTCGAATCCCAGCACCGTACCCTTGGACTCCATCACACCAATCACCCGGTAGCGGCTGCCGCCGATGGTGATACGCTGTCCAAGGGAAGTAGACTCACCAAAGAGCTCATGGCGCATTTTGCTGCCCAACACCGCGAGAGCCCGCGGCGCCACCGGATCGTCGTGCGGCAGAAAATGTCCTGTCGCAACGGCCATGCTGAATGCCTCGGGCAGCTGCGGCCCGGTACCAAAAACGGTGGTGCGCCGGTGGCGGTTACCTGCCTCCACCTCGGCATTTCCCTGCACAAACGGCACCACCGCGCGCACGTAAGGCAGCCGTTTCAGCGCCTCGGCATCCTCGATGGTCAGCGGCCGCTCGGAGCCGAAGATCCCCATACTTGTACCAGCTGTGGTGGCCCGCCCCGGGTTAATCGCTACCAGATTGGTGCCGAACCGGGTAAACTCGGACAGCACGAACTGCCGCAACCCCTCGCCGATGGAGGTCAACAGCACCACGGCGGCAATACCAACCGCAATCCCCAACGCAGAAAGAAAACTGCGCAGACGGTGGGCGCTCAGCGAGGTGAAGGTGAGGTGAAGAAAATCACGGAGCAACATGACTCAACGCCTCGACAACGCCAGTACCGGATCAAGTTTTGCCGCCTTCCGCGCCGGCAGCAGGCTGAACAGCAGCCCGGCGAGCAGTGCAACCAGCAGCGCCATCAATACCGCCCAGCATGGTGCGTAGGCCGGCAGGACAGGAAACAGATAACGAATCAACAGACTACCCAGCTCTCCCAGCAGCAGCCCGATACCAGCACCCAGCATGGTGAGCAGCAGCGCCTCGGCCAGCATCAGCACCACAATCTGATGCGGCGTGGCGCCCAATGCCTTGAGCAGACCGATCTCGGTGGTTCGCTGGGATACCGCCACCAGCATCACGTTCATAATCAGAATCCCGGCCACCGCCAGGCTGATGGCGGCGATACCTCCTACCGCGTAGGTCAGAGTTCCCAGGATCCGGTCAAAGGTGGCGAGCACCGCATCCTGGGTGATCACTGTTACATCCTTTTTACCCTGGTGACGCTCCTGGAGGGTATCGATGATGAACTTCTTGACCGGTTTGATGGCGGCGCGGCTACTGGCCTCCACCACGATACGCAGCAGCGACTCGGTATTGAACAGTTGCTGGGCGGAGGCGACCGGGACAACCACCACTTCATCCACATCAAATCCCATCGAACGCCCCGCGGTGGCCAGAACGCCGATAACGCGAAAACGGCGATCACCGATGCGCAACCACTCTCCGATGGGACGTTGGGTACCGAACAGCTCATCGCGGATCTTTTTTCCAATAACCGCCACCGGCGCGGTACGTTCCGGATCCCCCGAGGGCAGAAAACGCCCCTCAGCCATGCGCCAATGGCGCAGATCCAGCAATTCGGAGCTGGAGCCCAGGATGACCACTTCACGGGATCGGCCGCGCCAGCCAACCTTGGCGGAACCGACATTGAGGGGGGCGATACGGCGCACCTGGTAACTGCGTTTCAGCGCCTGTGCATCCGGCAAGGTGAGGGGACGCGGTGTCTCTCCCATCAGGGTAGTGGGGCTGATTCCGGCGGTTTCGGTTCGTCCCGGGATAACAATCACCAGATTGGCGCCAAGCGCGGCGAACTCCCCGCTGATATAGCGGCGCGCGCCTTCACCCAGCGATGTAAGAACCACCACCGCAGCCACTCCGATGGCCATCGCGATCAGCATCAGGATGGTACGGACCGGATAGCCGCGCAGCGCGCCCCAGCCAAAGCGAACGATATCACCCGCCGCTAGCGCCACTGTCACGCTCCAAGCGGCCATCCAGCATGTGAAGCCGGCGCCGGGCACGCTGCCCGATCGCCAGATCATGGGTGACCACGATCAGGGTAATTCCGCCGCCGTTGAGCTGCTCCAGAATCTGTGCCACATCCTGTCCCGACTTGTGATCGAGATTACCGGTAGGCTCGTCGGCCAGCAGCACCGCCGGCTGCATCACCGTAGCGCGGGCAATGGCTACCCGCTGACGCTGCCCACCGGAGAGCTGCTCCGGCTTGTGATGGCTGCGATCGGCCAGGCCCAGCGCCGCCAGCACCCGTTCCACCCGCTCTGCACGCTGCGCTACCGGAACTCCCGCCAGAATCAGCGGCAGCTCCACATTCTCCGCCGCCGTCAACCGCGGCACCAGATGGAACGCCTGGAACACGAAGCCGATGCGCCGGTTGCGCACCTCGGCCTGCTGCCGATCGCTCAGCACGGTGACATCCTCGCCATCCAGCCGGTAGATGCCGGAGGTGGGCCGATCCAGCAGACCAATCAGGTTTAGCAGTGTCGACTTGCCGGAGCCGGAAGGCCCCATGATGGAGAGGTACTCCCCCGCAGCAATGGACAAATTTACATTGTCCAGGGCAGGGACCATTTGATTACCGACACGAAAGTTGCGGTGAATATGAGACAGTTCAATCACCTTCCCGCTCGGCCCGCACCCCTGGCGCCACCCCCTCCCTGTCCAGCGAGATCACCACCTGATCCCCGGCATGCAGCCCGTCACTTACCTCGGTCCAGACCCAATTGCTCAGGCCAATCTCGACACGCCGCTCCTGCAATACCCCATCCGCCCCCAACAACAGTACCCGGCTCCCGTCGATGAGCGCTTCGGTAGGAATGCGCAGCACTTGATCCTGCTGCCGGAGAATCACCTCGATGTCGGCGCTGTAACCAGGCAGCAGGTTCTCTGCCTCTTCCGGCAGAACAAACGCCACCTCAACATCCACGGTACGCGCCTGCTTTTCCACATCCAGTACATAGGGGGCTATGCGGCGCACCTTTCCCGGGAACATCCGGCCGGTAAAGGCATCGAGCGCGATGTTGGCAGTCATGCCCACCCGGATCTGCGGTGCATCCACTTCGTCGATTGGCGCCGAGACATACAGGCAGCTAATATCCATCAAATCCACCGCCGGCGGCGTGGGAATGCCCACTGGCGACGGGGTGACAAATTCGCCCAGCTCACCGTTCACCTCCGCCACGATACCGGCAAACGGGGCGGTGAGACGGGTGCGTTCAAGCACGGCCTGCGCCACCTGCAACCGCGCCCGGTTGACCTCGACAGCAGCCTGAGCCGCCCGGCAAGCTGCGCGCTGGCCGAGGGCGTCCCCGTCGGCCCTGTCCACCGTCTCTTCAGAGACCAGATCCTGTTTGAGCAACCTGCGCAAGCGCCACGCCTCCCGCCCGGCTACTTCCGCCATAACACAGCTCTGCCGGGCGCGCGCCCGGGCGATGCTGACTTCACTGCGAGCCAGTGACACCTCGGCCACCTGGTTCTTGTTCCAGAGCTCCATCAGCACCTGCCCCTGCCTGACCTGCTCCCCTTCCTTCACCGGCAGGCGCGCCACCTGACCGCCAACAGGCGGAGACAAGCCGGCGCGGTGACACGCCTTGACGGTACCAGCCCGGGTATTGGCCACCGTATCCTGAACCAGCCCCTGCTCAACCGCCCTGGTTACCACCTTGAGCGGTTTACCGTGACTCAGCCAATAGAGTGTGACAACGGCTATCACTGCCAGTAGGCCGATAACCGGTCCAAGCCGTTTTACAGCCATCTCTTTTCCCTTGAATAATAACCACCATCGGTACTGCCGGATTAGTGCAGGATCAATAACAAAACTATAGAGCAGTTACGGGGTTTGTGTGGAAAAAGACAATAAACCCGTAAAAAACGCGACATTAAAATTAAAGAGATTCCAGTCTGTTCCGATAAGTTAGTCACAACTTTGTCACAACCAACACTGATTAGAAGGAAAATCAACCGTAGCCATACATGATTGAGTCAGGAAGCGAACCATGAAAAAAAACTACCCGGTAACAGGAAGAGAACTCGAGTTCCCTGCCAGCAGTAACATTCTCTCCACCACCGATCCAAAAGGGATTCTTACTTACATCAATGATGATTTCATTGAGATTAGCGGTTTTGAAGAGGCGGAGTTGCTGGGGAAAAGCCACAATATCGTTCGTCACCCCGACATGCCGCCCGCCGCGTTCAAGGATTTGTGGGCCAACATAAAAGAAGGGCGCTCATGGATGGGGATCGTCAAAAACCGCTGCGCCAACGGCGACCATTACTGGGTAGACGCCTACGTCACCCCCATCTATGAAAACGGCCAGATTGCCGAATACCAGTCGGTACGCAGAAAGCCCGCACGCAAACTGGTAGAGCGCGCCGAAAAACTCTATGCCACGCTACGCGATGGCCATATCCCGAAAAAAGCGAAACAGCGGGCGACCACACTGGGTGTCAAGTTGACGGCAGGTTTCGGCATTGCGCTGCTTCCTTTGCTGGGTGCAGCCCTGCTTGCCCCGGACAATCTGCCCCTAATTGCCTTTGCCGGACTGGTTTCGGCCGGAATCGGCGCCATAGCCACCTATTGGCTGCTGAAACCCGTCAATGATGCAATTGCCAAGGCCAGAAGCCTGGTGAACAACCCCTTGATGCAGTATATCTATACCGGCCGCAACGATGAAGCGGGGCAGTTGATGCTGGCCATGAAGATGCTGGAGTCCGAAACAGGCGGGATCGTCGGCCGGATAGCAGACTCGGCAAAGACGATGCGCAAGGGCGCGGAGCATCTGCGGCAAAAGGCGGCCGCCTCCAGTGAAAGCGTCTCCGGACAGTTCCGCGAAATCGAGCTGGTTGCAACGGCAATGGCTCAAATGCTCTCCGCCATTCAAGAGGTAGCGAGAAACACGAGCGAAGCCGCAACCTCAGCGCAACAGGCCAGTGAGCGGGTCAGCTGTGGCAAACAGGTAGTGGATCACACCATAACCAACATTGAAAACATCTCTAGAACGGTGGAGAACGCCTCTGGTGTCCTGTCAGGATTGCAGAAAGAGACAGAGAACATCGGCAAGATTCTGGATGTCATCCGTGACATCGCCGAACAGACCAACCTGCTTGCCCTCAACGCGGCTATCGAGGCAGCGCGGGCGGGTGAGCAGGGAAGAGGATTTGCGGTTGTCGCCGATGAGGTGCGCTCTCTGGCCAACCGCACCCAGCAATCCACCCAGGAGATTCAATCCATGATTGAGCGTCTGCAAGAGGGTAGCCAAAACGCGGTGCGCGAGATGGAGAACGGCCGCAACCAGGCGCAACAAGGTGTTGAACAGGTCAACAAGGCCGGTGAGCTGCTGGAGGAGATCAACGGGATGGTAGCCTCCATCAGCGACATGAACGCGATGATAGCCAGCGCGGTCGAAGAGCAGAGCGCCGTGGCTTCCGAGGTGAATGCAAATGCAACCACAATCCGCGAAGGAGCCGAAACCGTCTCCGACAACGTACAGCGAATGACCCAGGAATCGGAAGAGATCAACGAGCGCGCCAGCCGCCTGTGGCAGCTGGCCGATCAATTCTACAACAAATGACAGAGAGGCGGGATCGCCCTGTCAAACCGGGTTCACCCGGCAGAACCATCCGGATAACGGTGCAGACAACGGGCCACCGTCGATACCGCAATACTACCCTTTACCGGCCGCCAGACGGCCGGTAAAGGGAGAGCAGGGTTTAACAGCTAGCTAACTATTCAGCTCACCCCTGAAATCCGCCATTTCTGCGTTGAAAAATGGTCATTTACACGCGTAAACTCCCATTTTTCGCCTTGAACTGACGAATTTCAGGGGCAATCTGAACAGTTACCGGCTTGTTTCATACTATGCTGAATAGTTAC
>WFVH01000020.1 GCA_015491735.1 Gammaproteobacteria bacterium | reverse complement strand
TCAATTGAGCTTTTCCCTGGGAACCGGTTTGGCCGGAAACGGTACCGCCTCGATACCCTCCTCGCGCAACGCCTTGTATTCCGACCAGCTCGCAGCACCACGGATATTACGCTGTTCCCGTTCTCCGTAGTGCATTTTGCGCGCCTCTTCCGCAAAATTCTCGCCGACATCTTCGTAGTTGCGCTCCACATGCTCTTGCATCTGTTTGAGCAGTGCACCCTTGCCCACCCCTTCATCCGGAACGGCGGCACGCCGCTTGAGACTGATATGGCTGGCGCTGGGAACCTTCTGCACCTCGGTAACGCCGCACACCGGACACTCCAGAATCCCGCTACGGTGCTGCTTCTTGTAGTCATCGGCATCATCAAACCAACCTTCAAAGAGGTGGCCCTTCGTACATATTAGATCGTAGATAATCATATGTCAGAATTGTAATGACTCAGGCGCCAAAACACCACTTGACAGCGCTATCTTTTCCCGGATACTCAGCAAACCATGTTTAAGAAAATCCTTATTGCCAATCGCGGGGAGATCGCCGTACGCATCGTGCGTGCCTGCGCCGAAATGGGTATCAAATCGGTTGCCGTTTATGCCGAAACCGATCGCTACGCCCTGCATGTGAAGAAGGCGGATGAGGCGTACAGCCTGGGGCCCGAGAGCGTGGCCGGCTATCTGAACGCCCACCGGCTGGTGAATCTGGCCATCGCCGCCGGCTGCGATGCGTTGCATCCCGGTTACGGATTTCTGTCGGAAAGCCCTGAACTGGCACGCATCTGCCAGCGCCGCGGCATCCGGTTCATCGGTCCGGGAACGGATGTCATCCACCGCATGGGAGATAAAATCGAGGCGCGCCGTTCCATGATCCGGGCGGGGATCCCGGTCACTCCCGGCAGTGAAGGTAATCTGGAGAGTGTCGGGCAGGCGCTGGAGCTTGCCACCGAGGTGGGCTATCCGGTAATGCTCAAGGCCACCTCCGGCGGCGGCGGGCGCGGCATCCGCCGCTGCGAAAATGAGGCCGAACTGCGCCGTAATTTCGAGCGGGTCATCTCCGAGGCCACCAAGGCATTCGGCAGCGCGGACCTGTTTCTGGAAAAGTGTATCGACAATCCACGCCATATCGAGGTGCAGATCCTAGCCGACAGCCATGGCCAGGTGGTCCATCTGTTCGAGCGGGACTGCTCCATCCAGCGCCGCCACCAGAAGCTGATTGAAATAGCACCCTCCCCGCAACTCGGTGACGAACAGCGCAGCCATCTCGGCAAGCTGGCGGTGCGGGCCGCGGCGACCGTCGGCTATGAGAATGCCGGCACGGTGGAGTTTCTGATGGATGATCAGGCCAACTTCTATTTCATGGAGATGAATACCCGCCTGCAGGTGGAACATACGGTGACCGAGGCCATCACCGGCGTCGATATTGTGCAGGAGCAGATCCGCATCGCCGCCGGAGAACCGTTGCGCTACTCCCAGGAGCAGATCCAGCGGCGTGGCATCGCGATGGAGTTCCGCATCAATGCCGAGGATCCCAGGAATGATTTCCTGCCCAGCTTCGGCCGCATCACCCGTTACTTTGCACCCGGCGGTCCCGGCGTGCGCACCGACAGCGCCATCTATACCGGCTACCAGATCCCGCCCTATTACGACTCCATGTGCGCCAAACTTACCGTCTGGGCGCTGGACTGGGAACAACTGCTGAACCGGGCGGTACGCGCCCTGAACGATATGGGGGTGTACGGAGTCAAGACCACCATCCCCTATCATCTGGAGATCCTCAACTCACCGGAGTTCAGGAGCGGCCATTTCAATACCGGCTTCGTCGAGGCCCATCCCGAATTGATCAACTACTCAATCCGGCGCCCGGCCAGAGATATCGCCGCAGCCATGGCGGCCGCCTTCGCCGCCAGCAACGCTATCTGAACAGGAGCCACCGATGCCCCGTATTCACATCACCGACACGATTCTGCGCGACGCCCACCAGTCCCTGATCGCCACCCGGCTGCGGACCGGGGATATGCTGCCCATCTGCCCGAAACTGGATCAGGTGGGCTACTGGTCGCTGGAGGCATGGGGTGGCGCAACCTTCGACGCCTGCGTCCGCTTCCTGAAAGAGGACCCCTGGGAGCGGCTGCGCCAACTGCGCAAGGCGTTGCCCAAAACCCGGCTGCAGATGCTGCTGCGCGGCCAGAACCTGCTCGGCTACCGGCACTACTCCGATGATGTGGTGCAGGCCTTCGTGCAGCATGCCGCCGCAAACGGTATCGACGTGTTCCGCATCTTCGATGCCCTCAACGACGTGCGCAACATGCGCACCGCCATTGAAGCGGTGCGCGCCGCCGACAAACATGCCCAGGGGGCCATCTGCTACACAACCAGCCCGGTGCATGATATCCCCGCCTTCGTCGCCATGGGAAAAGAGCTGGAGAACATGGGCTGTGACAGCATCGCCATCAAGGACATGGCCGGGCTGCTCACCCCTGCCTCCGCTGCCGAACTGACCGCGGCGCTGGTGAAGCAGCTACGAATTCCGGTACAGATCCACTCCCACGACACCGCTGGGCTGGCCGCCATCTGCCACTACAAGGCGGTGGAGAACGGCGCCTTCGGGATCGACACCGCCATCTCCAGCTTCTCCGGCGGCACCAGCCACCCGGCCACCGAAAGCATGGTGGCCGCCCTGCGCCACACCGAATTTGATACCGACCTAGATCTGCAGCTACTGCAGGAGATCGGCTTCTACTTCCGGGAGGTGCGCAAAAAGTACCACCAGTTCGAGAGCGAGTTCACCGGCCTGGACACCCGGGTCCAGGTCAACCAGGTGCCGGGCGGGATGATCTCCAACCTCTCCAACCAGCTCCGTGAGCAGGGCGCACTGGGACGCATGAATGAGGTGCTGGCGGAGATCCCGCGGGTTCGTGAGGATCTGGGCTACCCGCCGCTGGTCACCCCCACATCCCAGATCGTCGGCACCCAGGCGGTACTCAATGTGATCACCGGGGAGCGCTACAAGAGCATCACCAACGAGGTGAAGTTCTACCTGCAGGGCCGCTACGGCGCGCCGCCCGGCAAGGTCAACCCCATCGTACGGCAGATGGCCATCGGCAACGAGGATGTAATCGACTGCCGCCCCGCCGACCTGCTGCCACCGGAGCTGGACAAACTGCGCGCCGAAATCGGCTCGCTGGCCGAGTCGGAAGAGGATGTGCTCACCTATGCCATGTTCCCCGATATCGGCCGTGAATTCCTGCAACAGCGCGCCGCCGGCACCCTGGTAGCGGAGCCCCTGGAACCGCCTCCCGGCACGGATGGCAGCAGCAGTTCGGCAACCGAATTCAACATCACCCTGCACGGCGAAACCTACCACATCAAGGTAACCGGCTCGGGACACCGCACCAATCACCGCCGTCCGCTGTTCCTCACCGTCGATGGCATACCGGAAGAGATCATGGTTGAGGCGCTGGATGAACCCGGCGCCACGGAGGAAAACACTCCGGCCGGGCAGCTCCAGGGAGGCCGCCCCCGCGCGACCGAACCCGGCCATGTGACCACCTCCATGCCCGGCACTGTGGTCGGGGTGCTGGTGCAGGAGGGTGATAAAATAGCGGCTGGCGACCCGGTGCTGGTTACCGAGGCGATGAAGATGGAGACCGAGATTCAGGCGCCGGTATCCGGTACCATCAGCGCCATCAACGTCAGCAAGGGTGACAGCGTCAATCCGGACGAAGCATTGATCATCATCGAGGAGAACCGATAGCCATGGCAAGAACCCCTTCAACAATGCAGGAACTGGGCACACCGGCCCCCGATTTCAATCTGCTGGAGCCCCTTACCGGCGAACGCAGGTCGCTGGCCGATTTCAGGGATGCACCCGCGATGCTGGTGGTCTTCATGTGCAACCACTGCCCCTACGTGATCCACATCCGCGACGCCCTGGCAAAGTTCGCCCGGGAGTACCAGCCGCGGGGACTGGCGATGGTGGGCATCAACGCCAACGATGTGGACAACTACCCGGCCGACAGCCCGGAGAAGATGGTGGAGGAGATCAAGACAGCCGGTTACACCTTTCCCTATCTGTATGACGAGGACCAGTCCGTTGCCAAGGCTTACCACGCCGCCTGCACGCCGGATTTCTTCCTCTACGACGCCGACCGCAAGCTGTTCTACCGTGGCCAGTTTGACGACAGCCGCCCGCGCAACGATCTACCGGTCACCGGCAGGGATCTGGCCGCTGCCGTGGAAGCGGTGCTGGCCGGCAAGCCGGCTCCCGCAGAGCAGATCCCCAGCCTGGGCTGCAACATCAAGTGGAAGCCGGGGAACGAACCGGACTACTACGGCTGAATCTGCTAATGACACCTGGAGAAACCCCGGCCAAAGGTTTTGGAACGTTCCGCTCAGCGTGAATAATCATTTTGACAGACAACAGCGCACGGATTTCGAGGCCAGCCTGAGTAGTTATTAACCCGGCATCAATACAGATCATGTTCAGGACTTCAAGCATCCTTCCGATCACGGCATCACCCGCCGTCAATGGCGGCTTCCGTTGGCAAAGCGTGATACGGCAGCGCCAAAGGATGCTTCAGGCCCCTATCCATCTGTTTTTATGTGAAAGGCTGCCGTGTGTACGCCTGCCAGCCGCGTTGTCGAAACCTGGCTAATACGATTAACCTGGCAACAATGAAATCAAACAGGAATTCAGTCTTCAACATCGCAGTAGTCAGCCTCAAAAACATTGCACATATTCATCACGTGATTCCAATAGCGTACGAGCTGGCGCGAGAAAAAAACGTAAACGTAGATATCTTTACGGATACAACCGAATCGATGCGGATCATCGAGCAGATTGGAAAACATTATGCATCACGATGCGACACCGTCCAGCTATTTCCCGGCAGATTACATCAGCTTAATAACTGGATAGCCCGCTCTCCCGCCCGTGCAAAACATGTGTTGTACAACAACCGGGGAACATTCAAACAATACGATTGCATAATCAGCCCGGATCTGTATACCAACACGCTGTTTCATGAAGTGGATCGTAATAAGACCAAGTTTGTTTTTGCCTTCCATGGGGCGGGAGAAGGCCACTATGCATACAAGAAGGAGATCACCGAGTATGATCTATTGTTGTTGAGCAGCACTGCTCAAAAGCAGAGGTTTGTCGAAAAATTCGATCTGCCATCAGAAAAACTGGCCGTGTGCGGCTATGTGAAATTCGATCTCGTTCCATATTCAGTCACGGGAAAACCGTTTGACAATAATAGAAAAACCGTTCTTTACACACCCCATTTTAGAACGGGAGCAACCTCCTGGTATGACTGGGGACTGGATATACTGAAATATTTCTACCGGTCGGAGCATTTCAACCTGATATTTGCACCTCATATCTTGCTGGGGAAGAAAAAGCGCTTACGGAAAAGCATACCTCCAACCTTTTTTTCCAGCAAAAACATATTAATCGATTTTGGCAGTATCAAAAGCATCGATATGAGTCACTGTTTGGCCGCGGATATATACCTGGGCGATATCAGCAGCCAACTCTATGAATTTATTTATACTCCCCGCCCCTGTGTCTTTCTGAACAACAAGCAGATCGCCTGGAAACATCATCCCGACTACCGGCATTGGCTGGCCGGTGATGTGTTGACCTGTATTGATCAACTCGAAAACACGTTGATACAAGCAGGGAAGCGGCATCAATCTCACTACAAGAAACAGCAGGACAGCATGTTTTCCGAAAAATTCGAATACCGTGATACCTGCTCGGGAAGACGCGCGGCGGATGCAGTTATCGATTTTCTCTCTCACAACGCCTGAAGTAACTCAGGTGCCCGAGCAACAATGACTGCATCAGTACAAATACGGTAAGCGCCAGTTTCTGAGCCATATTGTCATCCGATAAACCACCAATCATATATAGAATGGTTATCAATAACCCTGCGGAAGCGATCTGGCTCCCCTGGCCGGGAATTTGACGAATAGCATTTCCATACACGATCAGACAACCGGAAAAAAAAGCGAGCATCGCCATCAATCCCAAAAAACCGGTTGTGGTCCACGCAGTCAAATAGATGTTATGCGGAAACATATGCTCCAGCAGCTTACCCGACCACTCTCCGCTATCCACCAGTTGCCGGGATTGCTCTCGAAACCCGTCTGGTCCCACTCCCAACCAGGGATGGGAAGATATCATCGCCACTGCAGCGCGCCACATCTCCAGTCTGCCACCCATCGAGCTGTAGCGCACGGAGTCGGAAACATCCGTACTTGCCAGATAGCTTTCCACATTGGATAAAGCACTATCTACACGCATTTTGACATAGGGGTTTTGATAGGAGACAGCTCCCGCCACGAGGATGGCAAGTGTGAAATAGAGCAGCGGTTTTATTGCCGCTTTTCTGTACCTCAACCACAGAATGACATAACCCAGTACGGGGAGAGCCACCCAGATCCCTCGAGAACCTGACAGGATTATTGCCAACAACGCCAGCAGTAACGCAATTGTGGTGAGAACGCGGTGTCTGATATTGCGATAGTCCGCCAGGGTGATCGCCATACAGGCGCCACACGCCGCAATCAATGCAAAAGTAATCGGGTGTACATTCCCCGAGGCCCGCCCGGGATACAAGAATATTTCATCATTCCACCGCTCCAGTAGTGAAATAATCCCCGTTTCAACGGAAAGCAGAACCGCAACCAGCCACAGAAAACGGATATTCAAGGGAAACTGCCGAAAATAGAGAAAGACAGGAATCGCATAGATTAGCTTGGAGTAGCGCTCGCCAATCATCATCAGCCCGTTACCCGGAAAATCATTATAGACATGTGATAACACGGCCAGACCAAACCAGGCAGCAACGATCGTCAGACCCGCCACTTCCCATCTTTCCAACCGGGGTCGGGCGCCGGTTCGCGCTACCGCCCAGAAACAGAGCAGAACCAGCGGATAGAAAAAGCTGCTGGCTGCATTCCTGGACAGCACCAGCGTCAAAAAAAAGGCAAGGATCAGCAGCCCGGCCAAAAGATGCACCCAACAGTTTCTGTTTTTGTACCCGTTTCCTGTCTCCCCCTGCCCTTGGCAGGAAACGGACAGGAAACACAGTAACTTGTCACGAAAGGAGGAACAGCAGGTAACCAGCCGTTTTCCGGGCATGCCTGTTTGTTTGTCAATAAGATTTGCCATCATGTTGCAACGAGCATGGGTGAAAGGATGTGCTTTGCCGGCGCCAAATGAATATTACCGGACTCAATCGCGCCGGAAATACCGCTTTCCCGCCTCCGGGAATTGATCGATCCGGGCTTCGAAGCTTATTTGATTCATCATGTTGAAAGTTTCTCTATCCCATCGGTAACTCTATCACACCCTGGAGATGGATGGAGTTCTCCTTTGAACCGTTCATCCATCTCCGATACTCGCTCTCCCCGCCATGGCTGTTCCCGCTGACCTTGATGCCAGACTGTTTGCATTCGGGCTAGTATAATGAGACCGGTATTCATTGAGGAAAAAACAGCATCATGCATATACATATCGCCGGAATATGCGGCACTTTTATGGGCGGAGTCGCCCTGCTGGCCCGTCAGTTGGGTTATCAGGTAAGTGGCTCTGACACCAACGTCTATCCTCCCATGAGCACCCAGCTCCAGTCACAGCAGATCAAGCTGCAGCAGGGTTACGACCCCGGCATTCTCGATCCGCAGCCCGACGTCGTCATCATTGGCAATGCGCTATCCAGGGGAAACCCCCTGGTAGAGTACGTACTGGATAAAGGGTTGCGCTACACCTCCGGCCCGCAGTGGCTAGCGGAACAGGTATTGCAGGAACGCTGGGTGCTGGCAGTGGCTGGCACCCATGGAAAAACCACCACATCCAGCATGCTGGCCTGGATTCTGGAAGATGCCGGTCTTTCACCGGGCTTCCTAATCGGAGGAGTACCACAAAATTTCGGTATCAGCGCCAGGCTGGGTTCCAGCCCCTTCTTTGTCATCGAAGCGGATGAGTACGACACCGCCTTTTTTGATAAACGCTCCAAATTCATTCATTATCACCCCCGCTGCCTGGTTATCAACAATCTCGAATTTGATCATGCGGATATCTTCCCCGACCTGGCCGCAATTCAGCGGCAGTTTCACCACCTGATCCGGACCGTGCCCGGCAATGGGCTTATCGTCACCGCGGCCAACAACCAAAACATCGATACTGTCATGGAGCAGGGCTGCTGGACTCCGCTGGAAACTTTTTCCTCGTCAGAAAATGCTGACTGGACAGTCGATAACTCTCATCCGGATAGCAGCCGTTTCGAAGTCATTCATGATACCCTCCGCCAGGGGAAGGTCGAGTGGGAGTTACTCGGCAGACACAATATTGACAATGCCCTGGCTGCCATCGCGGCAGCAAGCCATGCGGGAGTCCCGCCACGGCATGCCGTCTCTGCCCTGGCCCGTTTCCAGAGTGTCAGGCGCCGCATGGAGAAGCGCACCTGCGTCAACGGAATCACCATCTATGATGACTTTGCCCACCACCCCACCGCAATTGCAACGACCCTCGCGGGGCTGCGGGCGCATACGGATAAACAGCGGATCCTCGCGGTACTGGAGCCTCGCTCGAATACCATGCGCATGGGGATACACAGAGAAACCCTGGCTCCCGCGCTCGCCTCGGCTGACCATGTCTTTTTGTTCCAGCCCGCCGAACTGGAGTGGGATCTGACGGAGGTCGCCCGGATACTGGGGCCGTGTGCTAGAGTTTATACTGATATCACCGAGCTGGTTGCATCGATCGCCCGGACAGCACAAACAGGCGATCAGGTGCTGGTAATGAGTAACGGCGCATTCGATAACATCCATGCCCGCCTGGAGCAGGCGCTGAGGGGGAGGTAACACAATGGGCAACCTGTCCAGCAATCCCGTTTGTATTGCCATGACCGGCGCCTCCGGCGCACTGTACGGACTGCGCCTGCTCGAATACCTGCTGGGCAGGGAGCAGCCTGTCTATCTGTTGATCTCAGCCGCCGCCCGGGTGGTGATAAGGATGGAAACCGCACTGAACCTTCCCGGCAGCAGCGCCAGAACCGAAGCCTGTATCAGCCAGCATTTTTCCACCAATCCCCGGTTACTGAAGGTGTTTGGTCAGAAACAGTGGACTGCTCCGGTCGCCAGCGGCTCTAATCCTCCCGCTGCAATGGTTGTCTGTCCCTGCTCCATGAGCATGGTTTCCGCCATCGCCTGTGGCGCCAGCAACAATCTCATTGAACGGGCGGCAGACGTGATACTAAAGGAACAGCGCAGGTTGATTCTGGTACCGAGAGAAACCCCCTTTTCCGCCATCCACCTGGAAAACATGCTGAAGCTGGCGCGGCTGGGAGCAACCATCTTGCCAGCCAATCCCGGCTTCTATCACCAGCCGCAAGACGTTGATGCAGTCGTCGATCATGTGGTCGCACGTATTCTCGATCACCTGCAAGTGGAACACGATCTGGTTCCACGCTGGGGATACGGTAACCATGACTAGGCTCGAAATCTCCCTGTTCCCGTTGCGCACCGTTCTCTTTCCCGGCGGTTCGATGCCACTGCGTATTTTCGAGCCACGCTATCTGGAGATGGTAAGCGAATCTCTCAAAACAGGGATACCGTTCGGCATCTGCCTGATCCGGGAAGGGAGGGAGACGGGCCAGGCTGCAACATTTCAATCAATTGGCACGCTTGCCAACATCAGCTATTGGCAAAAACTGCCCAACGGCATGTTGGGGATTACCGTTCGGGGCGGCCAGCGATTCAAAATCCTTTCCAGCTACACCCTGGACAATCAGCTAACCCGCGCCACCATCGAACTGCTACCTGCAGAGGAAAGATGCCCTGTTCCCGCCCATCACGGCCAGGCGGCAAAATTTCTGTACCACATGCTGGAGCAACTGGGATTGCCTTACAATAAACCACCCACCGACTATGAAAACGCCAGCTGGGTCAGTTGCCGGCTGGCGGAGCTGTTGCCGCTACCGCTTGATGAAAAGCAGCGGTTGTTACAGCTTACCGATCCGCTGCATCGCCTGGATCTTCTGCGCGATCTGTTGAAGCGGCTGGAAATCCATCAACCCGAAGCAAAATAACCCTGCCATCCCACGTTACCGTTTTCGGCAACTGAACATTGCGAACCACCTGTTTCACCAAAACCCTCTCCAACTGCTCGACATCAAGGGAAAACAGGTTGAACGGCCTGATAAAATCCGGCTCGGTACCGGCCCGGGTAATCAGTCCGGCGACGCGGGAGAAATGAAGATAACTCACGTTCCCCAACCAAAGGGGAATGCCACCCGGCACCAGCACAATGTCCGTCGGCCACAGCCGCAGTACCAACAACTGGTCGGCGCTGCCCGTAGCACGCACCAACTTCAACACCTCGTGACGGCCATCGTTCACTTGCGGGAGTACCGGGATTTTTTCCACCTCGATCTGCGAAGCCAGCAGTTGCAACATATGCGCAGCGTCCGGTGGTGGCGGAACACGCCATCCCGACTGCTCCAGCAAATCACGCAACTCCGCAACGCTCCCCGCCCACTGCACCGTCAACGGGTGGTTGTGCAAACTCCGAAAGTCGGCCCGGTAGGAAGGCAGTTCTGCCCAGGCATCCCGCCACCACTTCTCGGCGTTAAGCTGCTGTACCGCACGCACGGGAGCATAACGCTTCATCTCCTGGTCCAGCCACACCGTTCCCCAGAATCCGGCGACCAATACCGCTCCACCAACCACGGCAACATAACCCCTGGCGGTAGTGGTCCTGTGCGGCAGTTGCCCTGACGATGGCTGCAGATGCCGCCGATAGCCGATCCCCACCAGGGCGGCCCAGGCTACGCCCAGCACAAACCCTCCCAGCACATCGGACAACCAGTGCACCCCCAGATAAAGACGGGAGAAACCAACCAGCACGGCCACCATCGCTGCCACGCCATAAACCAGCCAACGCCTGGCTACCGGCAACATTCCGGCAATGATAATCGCCAGCATGCCATATACGGCAGCGCTCATTGCCGTGTGGCCGCTGGGAAAAGAGAATGCGTTCGCCCCTTGGTAAACCGGGACAGGGCGCTCGATAGCTGTCATCGCTTTCAGTACCAGAACCATGACCTCTGTACAAACGGCAACGGTCAGCAGATGAATCAGCGCCCGCCACTGCCTCTGCCAACCCAGCCATCCGGCCACAGCCAGTAAAAGCGCGCCTATCGCCTGGAGACCACCAAACCAGGTAACCAACACCATCACCTGATCGACCCAGGGAGTTCTCAACTCCTGTAACGCGTTGAAAACCAGCAGATCCAGATTACCCAGCAGTTGGCTCTCCTGGATAGCCGCGAACAACAGCACGGATACGGTAACAGCCGCAAATAACACACTGGAAAGAATGGCAAGCCCCCGGGCTTCGGGATGCGCCGGGTCCAAGAGCGCTCCCGCTACCCCTCCGAACCAGGGGTGGCGGTGGCTCCAGGCCAAAATGGAACTGATGATCGGGTTGGCCCGCGGTTGCAGCAACCAGAACAGCCGCCGCATCAGCCAGCCGGTAACAAACAAGACAGCCAGGAGCAGAACCATCATGACAGCCAGCCGCCCGGCCACCTCGGTAGCCACGCTCAGCGAACTACTGAACACCACGCCGGGCAGTATGTAGGCCGGCGCCCAAAGCAGGGCCGACAATACATTGATCAGGAAAAAACGTCCGGCCGGCATATCCATCATGCCCGCCACTACGGGAATAATGGGCCGCACCGGGCCAACAAAACGGCCGAGCAACACCCCCTTGCCACCGTGACGCCGGAAAAAAACCTCCCCTTTGTCTATCAGCGCCGGGTAGCGGCTGAAGGGCCATACCGCCCGCAACTGCTCATGGTAATGGCGTCCAATCCAGTAACTGATCCCATCTCCCACGACCGCACCCGCCGCCGCCCACGCCAGTGTCGGCCATAACTCCATCATCCCGCCCCCCACCAGGGCGCCAATGACGAACATCAACACCACGCCGGGCACAAACAACCCCACCACCGCCAGCGACTCACCCATCGCAATAACGAACACGATCCATCCGGCCCAGCCCGGATTCGATGTTATCCAGTCAGTTATCAACTCCAGAAAAGTGGCAGCATCCATCAATACCTAGTTTATGCGCTTGGGGATTGTCTGAACAGAGAAAAAGGGGCTTTCTGAATCACAGCGACGGACCCTGCTCCCGGCCGAATCCGGTGATTCTCCAATCTCGTGAGCAGGAAAGGTGGCCAGTAGTCCGTTACCAGGAGGAGTCCCGCATCCCTGCAGGTTACGTTCGGTGGCCGGGTTAATAAGCCGGGAAAAAATCGATCGGATAGGTCACGGTAACCGTATCGACCTGCTTGCGGCCGAAGTTGAACAGTTTGATACGCCGCACCAGCTTGGTCTCCAGGGATTTGTTGTTGAGTTCACTGGAGACCACCTTGACAGCCGTTACCTTCCCTGAGGGAGCAATGGTTATTTTCAGCACCAGTTTGCCTTGCAGTTCAGGGTCGCGGCGCAGGGCGCGATTGTAGATGGCAAAGATTGCGCCCCGGTTTTTATCGAATACCCTCTGTATCTCGCCCACGCCACGGCCTGTGCTGCGCCTGCGGGTCTTCTTTTTCTCCGCCTCCTGTTCGGCGCGTTTTGCCAGTTTGCTTTGCTGCTGCTGTTGCAAACGGGTGCTGCCGACTTCCCGGTTGAGTTTTCCGGTCTTGACGCCATCGCTGCCCTTGCCGGCATTGGCGGTCAGGATACTGGTGTCGACAGCGGGAGCGGCAGCCTTTGTCGCGCTGCTCTTTTTGGTCACCCGCTGAGTCAGCAGTTCGCTCGCCGCTGGCGTGTCCATCAGTTCAGAGAACTCATCGCTCATTGCCAGCAGCCCGGTGCTCCTGGCTTTTTCACGCGCCCTGGCCTCCCGATCGGTGGCGGGCTTGCTTACCTTGGGTGGCGCGCGCTTGATCACAACCGGTTCCGGTTTTGGTTTGGGTTTTACCCTAGGGGCGGGTTCTACCACCGGTTTGGGTTTCACCTTTGGCTTGGGCTTCGGTTTAACAACCTCCACTTTGGGCGGCGGAGGGGGTGGCTTTTTCTCCAGGATCAATTTGGCCAGACGTGGCGGAACCACTTCCTGTTTTTCACGCTCTACCTCCGGCAGCTTGATAAAGGGCACGATAGCGCCGAACAGCGCGGCAACGATGAGGGAGACGCCGGCAATTTTCCAGAAACGCCGCTCTTCCTCACGATCTTCGAGCAGTACCATCCGCGGGGTGTAGTAAGCGGTGCTCATCTCTGTGCGGCAGCCGCAGGGGCGTTTTTCCGGGAAACGGCCAGGGCGATTTTGCGGTAGTTGGCTTCAGTACAGGTAGCCATGATCTTTTTCAGCAGTTTGTAGGGGATGCCCTTGTCACCCATGATGGTGACGTGCCGCCCTTCGTCACCCTCTACCGCAGCCAGTTTTTTCTTTGCCTGAAAATTCAGCTCATCGGCGAGCGCCCTGATGGTTGGCTGTGAATCGGCAAGTATGTCGCTAACCACAGCTACCTTGCGCCCCTGCACCAACAGATCGTTCGCCGTAACCATGATGGTCAGCGTCTCCTCCGGTTTTTTCTCCGCGCTGGAGACAGGAAGTTTAAAATCCCTGGCGCCAGGAAGCTGCACTGCGGTGGATGAGTTCACCAACAGGAAGAACACCAGGATGGTGAAGATATCCATCAACGACACCAGATTCAGGCCCGGCTGCGTGCGCCGCTTGTGATGCCGCGCCATCCGTTTTGCCCGCCGGGACATCTTCATCGGGTGCTCCCTCCGCCGTTTGCCGGCGGGGCATCACCGATGGATATGACCGGAAACAGTTCGATGTTTTCCACCGCCAGCCCGGCGGTAACCACGGTGCTGCGCACGCGATCCATAACGGTGATCAGCGCCTGGTAATCCACGTCGGGTTCCAGCAGCAGGGTGACGTTCTCGACCTTTGGATATCTCGTTTTCAACTCCAGCAGCAGATCGCTGAACGGTTTCCAGTCATTTTTTTCACCGCCAAAAGGGAAGGTTCTGCTCAGATCGGAGGATTTGTCACGCAACTCAAGGGTATGGCTGCGTACGATGATCTCCAGCTGCAGATCAGGACGCTTTTCGCTGGTCTGGTTTTCCGCTGCGGGAATGTAGATCTCGAGGATAGCCATGCGCGAGAACACAGCAGTGATCAACAGGAACGGAACCAGAATCACCATCAGGTTCATGAACGAGGTGATGTTAAGCTCCCCGGCCTCCTGCCGGGAGCGGCGGCGCATCAGTCTCACGGCCGGTTACTCCGCGGCTTGTCGGGTTGCTCCGTTAGCGATTGGCTGCCCGGAAGCTCTGTTCCGGGTCGCACCCAACATCAGCATGTTCAGGCTCTTGACCGCGGCCATCTCCAGATTGTCCACCAGCGCGGCGGTCTTGGTCTGCAACTGGGTGTGCATCAGCAGCAGGGGGATGGCGGCAATCAGGCCAAAGGCGGTGGTGTTCATCGCTACCGAGATACTGGCCGACAGCAGGTTGGCTTTCTCCGCCGGATCGGCATTGGCGACGGCGGTAAAGGCCTGAATGAGTCCGATAATGGTACCGAGCAGCCCCAGCAGCGTGGCGATATTGGCGAAGGTTGCGAGGTAGTGGGTGCGCTTCTCCAGCGCAGGAATCACCTCCATCAACCCCTCCTCCATCGCCGTTTCAATATCGTCCCGGCGTGTGGAGGTGAATACCCGGTTGAATCCGTAGTTGAGCACCTTGCCCAGCGCACTTTCGGATTTTTCCGTCGCGGCGACCACGCCTTTGTAATCTTTTGCCTGCACCAGTGGAACCACCTGCTTCCAGGTTTTGCGCACACCGGCCTGTACGCGGGTCAGGTAGAGGTAACGTTCGATACCGATGGCGATACCCACGGCAAGGATAAACAGAATCGGGTACATGAACAGACCGCCGGTCTGAAAAAATCCGATGATAGTGTTCAGTGTTTCCATAAGACGAACCTCGAGTTTCAATTCCCCGATGCGGCAGCACCGGTACTGAAGTAGACAGAACCGTAACGTTTTTCCCGCTCGAGCAGGCCGGGGTCGACCGGTTCGAGCACATTGTCAGCCAGGCTGTGCAGGATCAACCCCTGATCCAGATTGTTCAGTTTCGGACGCTGCCAGGGTACGATGTAGAGCACCTTGGGCAGACCGGAATCGCCGGTAATGGTAGTGCCTTTCATTTCCAGCTCCTGTTCGGCAGCCGCAACGCCAGCCAGCAGAAGCCCCGTGATCGGCAAAATCATTTTTTTCGTCATCGGCCGTTACCTCGATTTGTTTAGCTCTTTGTTTAGCTGTGATATCCATCGTTTGACCTTTTTATCCTTGTCACCCGTCAGGTCGAGATAGCGCTGATAGTGCTGAATGGCAAGGGTATTGTCCTGCAGGTAGAGATCGAACAGGACACCAAGATTGTAGTGAACCTGCGCATATTCCGGATCCTGTTGCAGGGCCATCCGGTAGATGCGCCGCGCCTCCCCGAAGCGCCCCTGCTTGCGGTAGACAATCCCGAGCTGGTTACGCGCCTGGTTCATCTCTCCATTCTGTTTCAGCGCCTGCTGACAGCTCTTTTCCGCCTCGGCAAACCGTCCGGTTTTTGTGTAGATAATGCACAGGTTGAACCATGGGCCGGCGAAACGGGGATGCTCACGGGTCAGCGCCAGCATCTGTGGTTCGGCGTTCTCTAACTGGCCCTGTTTCATCGCCTCCAGCGCATCATGATACTTTACCTGATAATCTGACGGCTCCTCCCTGGACGAACTGCGCTCCAGCGGTGGTGAGGTGGCACAACCGGCCGCCAGCAATACCGCGCCGAACAGTGTTGTTTTACTGAAGCGCTTCAATATAGGCATCCTGTTTCTCCGGACGTGAGTAGCGGGCGGGGAATATTTCGGCCAGCCGTTCCAGGCTCTTCTGGATCCACTCGTCATAAAGCCCGTCGGTAATCCGTATGCGGTTACTGCGATAGAACTCCAGCGCCTTCTCCTCGAACGGAAAAGCCTGCTCCTCAAGCAGAATGCCGTACTGCTCCAGCTCCTCCGCGTTGAGGCCGCGGGGACGTTCCGATTTCATCAGCGCCTTGGAGAAATCATAATAGATTTCACCAATCCGGTAGCCGGCGCGAGTGATAGTGGCCGCATCACCGTAACCGGCGACCACGGCGTAGGCGTCGATGGCCTCTTTGAGCAGCTTTTTCTTCTTGCGCAGACTTTTCTTCAGCGGAATGGTTAGCTGAACCGCCTGGTAATCCCGGTATTTCGCATCGGCAATCTCCAGCGCTGCGGTCATCGCCAGATAGCGGGAGCGCTCGTTGGAGACCGGCGCACTCCTGTCCGCCTGGATGATCTGTTTACGCCAGTAGTCGCGCTGCCTGCTGTCTCCCGTTTCGCTGTAGATTGTTACCAGTTTCTGGCGCGCTTCCATCGCCACATCGAACGGTGCGGGGTACTCCCTGACATATTGTCTATACAGTTTGGCCGCCTGATTGAGGTGATTGTTGTTGCCGTACAATTCGGCTGCTTTCCACAGTGCCGCACCTCTTTTTTCGGCATCGGCTTCCACTACGGCAAGACGTTCAAACTCCTGCGCTGCCTTGGCCGGCTGGTTGCTGCTCAGGTAGGCAAGCGCCAGCTTGCGTGTCACTTCGTGCTGCAGGCGGTGACCTGGCTGCTCTTCACGGAACCGCTCCAGCACCTCAATCGCCGCTGGCCAGTTCTCCATCGAGATCAGACCCGCTGCGGCATCATATTCCGCCGTCGCCACGATGGAGGACGCGGGAACCTCCTTCCTCACCCGCAGAAAATGTTCCACTGCGGCGGGTAGATTCCCCGCCTTGCGCGCCGCCTCACCCTGCCGGTAGATAGAGAGCGCCATCCGTTTGTTGATCTCACGGCGATCGTTCTTCGCAACCCTGCCGGTCTGCAACAGGGTGCGATAGGTCTGCTCGACGGAGGGATATTCCCCGGTTTCAAACTCACTGTGACCGGCGATCAGCAGCGCCTTCTGCTTCTGCCGAACATCACCCTGCCCGGCAACCCGCCGGGCCAGAGTGATGGCTTGCACATACTCGCCACGCCGGTAGCTTTCCTCCGCCAGATGCAGCAGCACATCCGGGACGCGGCCATCGGCGGGGAACAATTTGGCAAAGTTCAGCGCCGTCCCGTAGCTCTGCCGGCGCCACTGCTCCCGCTCCGCCACCGGGCCGCTCTCTGCCTGCTGGAAAGTCAGCAGTACGGCGGCATATCCCGCGTCGGCGCGTTTGCCAAACTGCGGATATTTTTTCACCACGGTTTCGTATTCCGCCAGCGCCTCGCGGTCGTGCCCCGCCTCTTGCAGGATCTCGGCGTAGAGATAGTTGAGCTCTGCCGCATCCTTCTCATGCGGATAGTTTTTCAGATAGTCACGGTACCAGTTGGCCGCCTGTAAATAATCACGCTTGTTGCCGCTCTCCCGCGCCTTGATGTGATAGTGCTCCGCCAGCAGCCGGGTGTTCTTTTTCAGGGCGGTACGGACATCACTGAACTGCTCCGGCTTGTGACTGCTCCAGAACGGGGTATCCAGACCATATTCGTTTATCAACCGCTCCTGCGCGGCCACGCGTTTCTGCTCAAAACCCGGCTGCCTCCAGGTGTCGATGATCTTCAGCAGATAGCGCGGTGCATATTGTGAATCGGGGTAGTTCTGCACATAGGTGGACCAGGTCTGTACCGCGTCGCTGAACCGCTCCTGGGCCAGATAGTACTCCGCCAGTGACTGGTAAACGGTTTCAATATACCGGTGGTGTTTGTTGCGGGCAAAAAAGTCGCTGACGCTGGCCGCGCCGTTCATGTTGACGAAGCACATATTGATGGCGCGCTGCGCATCGGCATACAGCTCCCGGTTGGCCCTGCTTCCGGAATCCCCCGTGCTGTCGTAGTGTTCCAGTACGGCAAAAAAATCATCCAGGGCTTGCCGATAGCGATCCAGCTTGAACAGTGACCACCCCCGTTTGTACAGGGCGTGGTAGTAGTATGCGTTATTCTCTCTGTTGTTCAACAGATGACCATAGGCTGTCGCTGCCTGCTGGTAGTTCTGCGCAACGAACAACCCTTCCGCGATACGAAAACGCGCTTCAGGCACATAGTTCGAATCGGGGTAACGGCGGATCAGTTGCCGCAGGGTCTCCAGTGCTTTGGCGTTGTTACCCCGCTGTTCATACGCCCTGGCCAGCTTGTACAGCACATCGTCACTGCTGGCCTGTTGCGGCCGATTCTCCAGTTCGGCAAGATAGGCATCCACACCTGACATCTCCACCGATGGCGCAATACCGGTCACCTCCTCACCCAGCTCCATCTCCAGATCGGCCACCCGCTCTATGACGTGTTTGCGAACCTCTTCACTCATGTTGGGCGCTTCCTTGAGATAGTTGTGGTACGCCAGCAGCGCCTCTTCGGCATCGACACCACCAACCTGTTGCCGGCCATACAGCTCAGCCAGACCATAACGGGCCTGATTCAGATAGTGATTGACGCGCCTGCGCCGTTCGGCCAGTTGTTCACCTGCCTGCCTGCGCAGCAGCCGTGCAGTTTGGAGATGGAGACCATCCAGCGCCGCCTGCTGCCGGGAGAGTTCAGAGAGCACGGTCGCTTTCGATATCCCGCCACCCGTCGATGGCGCGTTGACCAGCTGTTTTCTCCACTCATCCAGGCGAAGCCGCAAACGCGCAATATCCTCAAAATCCCCCAGAAGCCGATCCCAGAGGGGGGCCAGCAACATTTCCGGGAGATAGCCGCTCAACTGGTTTTGTGCGGCAGCGTCCTTTTTCAGGGTCAGAAAGGCGTTGTCCAACTCTCCGCGCCCCAAACGCTGCAGGAGACCATCCAAGCGATTGCGTTCATTTTCAAAAAAACCGGCGGCATTTCGATAATAGTTGATGGCTTGGCCAACATCACCCATTCGCTCCAAGACATAGGCCAACGCCAGTTTGGCCTCCTGTACGGTCAAATGGCGCGGATCTTTACCGTTGAGTCTTTCCAGGATTATTCTGGCCTGTGCCAGCTCGTTGGTATCGATGGCGATCCAGGCCCGGCCAAGCATCGCCTTGTTGGCATACAGCCCCTCATCCGACACCGCTTCCAGCATCTCGCGCGCATCTTTGTAGCCCCTTTTGCTGGGAGTGGTAAAACCGTGCATCGACGCTTTTCCATAAGCGGTTTTCGAACCGGAATACTCCTCATAGAGCAGCAGATAGCCAAAAACCGTATTTAACCGGTCCGCGAACTGGGGGGGGGCCTTGACGTCGATCCCGATACGCTTTCTGATGCTGCCAAGGCCGGAAATACCGCCGGGCCAGGAGCCAATTTTAATACTTCCCATTCCGATATTGATGCGGGCGAAGGGGTACTGTTTCGAGGTAGAATGAATACTCCATAGCGCGGACGAGGAGGCGGCAAAATTATCCAGTTGATACAGCGCAAGCCCCATCAGCAGCAAACGTTGATACTCCAGCTCCCGGGGTAACGGGTAAAGCCCGACTTTTTCGAACGCGCTTACCGCCTCGGCATACCGTTGACGTTCGTAATAAGCCTTGCCCAATGAGAACCAGTTCCCGGCGCGCTGCCGGGGGGTCTGGACAGCCGCCGACCCGTACAGCCGCGTTGCATCGTCGAACAGCCCCCAGGAGGCGTGGAGCCGGGCCGCAAGAGAGTCCTGTTCTTTTATATCGCCACTCGCCACACCGGCACGATAACGGCTTATCGCCTTATAACCCTCTCCCGCGTATTGATAGTAAAGCAACTCGCGACCAAGCAGATCGGCCCGCTGCTCTGACGCAGCGGCATGCGAAAATGAAGCGGCGGCAACCACGACTAATCCAGCAACTGAACATATAAACCTCAGAACAGCAGACATGGTGCGTATCGAGGAGCGTCCCGCCGGGAATGGTTTATCTTCTTGCCAAAGGATGCCGGGAGTGCGCTTGCGGGCTGCATTGCCGAAGCTTGCTGCAGGCGTGCACACGGCTGCCGAGGCCCGTATATTCTGACGCCGGGGCGGTACCGGGGCAGGTCTGTACAGGAGATCGCGCCTGCCCATCAATCCACTACCCGCATGTCGATCGCCGGTGCCTGGCTAAAGATGGCGTTGCCAAGATGCAGCTCGATCAGGCTGTTCCGCCCGGGCCGCAGCGTCAGGTTCCATTGCTCCCGGTATTCTGCCCGCCTGCCGCCCTTCTCCCGGCCGGAAAAGATGGCTTCGAGACGATACTTTCCCTGAGCCAGCCCCCCCCGGTAAACACAGGCAGCTCCCCCCTGTTTCAATGCCTGCCAGTGAGGGCGGTAAAAGGCTGGCTCCGTAACCGTTTTTCCGTTCAACTTCAACTGCACCTTCTCCAGGCGAAAGGCAAGATCACTGTCAATGCTGACATACACCGACAGGGTCTCCAGCGCCTGATGCTTTTCACTATGGGCCAATCGGCGGATTTTCTCATCCAAATCAAGCATGTCCCGCTTTGCCTGCTCCAATGCGGTATCCATCTCCTGAAGTGCATCGTCTCCGGCGCTCACGGTTCCCCATGCAACCCAGCAACAAAGCATCATGACTGCCCGGGTAATATTCATCTTAAATTTCACTCAATCCTTATCAGCAAACACTGGAGGAAAATTGGCAATATCAATACATACCAAGACGCCACGTAACTATTCAGCATAGTATGAAACAAGCCGGTAACTGTTCAGATTGCCCCTGAAATTCGCCAGTTCAAGGCGAAAAATGGGAGTTTACGCGTGTAAATGACCATTTTCCAACGCAGAAATGGCGAATTTCAGGGGTGAGCTGAATGGTTACGACGCAACAACTGGACTCAAACCACCCTAAACAGTTACGCCGGCACGGCGCGTCCCGGTGTTAACACTAAATCCGGCAACCAAATATGTCGTCCCCAACCGGTTTTTTCAAAGAAGGGCTGCCGTGTGTGCGCCTGCAAACTGCGTTATGGAGGTTTGCTGCAGGCGTACGCACGACGGCTGAATACGATATATGTTGCCGCCGGGTCAATAATAATAGCTGGGCAAGAAGGGGTTATTTTTCGTCACCTCCCTGCCGGCATTGGATATCTTTCATTAACCGCTCGATACGCTCCAGCCGCTTTTCCATCTGTTTCAAACGCTCATGCACCTCTGACTCACCCTTTATCGCCCCCCGGCTAACCAGGAATGCCGAGATATTTGCCGTTACCAGAGAGAGCAACACGACACTGAGCAGCAATAGAACGACTCCAACGGCTCGCCCCTGCTCGCTGACAGGCACCACATCACCATATCCCACCGTGGTGACCGTCGCCAACGCCCACCAGATCCCTTCCCAGGGGCTTTTCACCCCGGGGTCGATATAGGCAATGACGATACCCGACACAGCCACTACCGTAAACATGATTATCAGGCTGTTTCCCAGATGGTGTTGCACCAGTACCTGCCGCCATGTACGTGACAGGCGAAACAGCAACCCGATTATCAAAATGGCGCGGATGCCGCGCAGCACGCCTGCCAATGGGGTATTCCCCCACAAAGGCGGAAATCCGATAACGATGATCATCAGATTAATCCAGTTATTCAATAAGTAGCTGCGTTTCTCTCTTACCAGACTGGTCAGCACGACAGCTTCTGTAACAAACGCAAGCCACACCAGCCAGTCTGCAATCCGGGAAACGGCCGCTGGCATGAGATCTGCGCTTTCCAATAGCCACTGCAGCAGAATCCAAAACACGATAACCAGCATCGGCCATTCGAAGCGTTTAGCCCAGCGGCGCGCCGATTCTGTTTCATGCTCGGAAACACCCCCTAGCCCCGCCAACTTGTCATATCTCATCTTGCCACCATCAACGATTTCACCAAGACTATTAAACCCCGCAACCAAATAGATAGCTCTCAGGACAACAAGCTGGGCGCGGCTATCGGGGAGTTACCCCCTTGCCAGAAGCCGCAGCACGCAGAAGCGTTATACCCGTTGGCCCAACCGGTTGTTATTCTAAAGGTAACTATTCAGCATGGTATGAAACAAGCCGGTAACTGTTCAGATTGCCCCTGAAATTCGTCAGTTCAAGGCGAAAAATGGGAGTTTACGCGTGTAAATGACCATTTTTCAACGCAGAAATGGCGGATTTCAGGGGTGAGCTGAATAGTTAC
>WFVH01000019.1 GCA_015491735.1 Gammaproteobacteria bacterium | reverse complement strand
GTAACTATTCAGCTCACCCCTGAAATTCGCCATTTCTGCGTTGAAAAATGGTCATTTACACGCGTAAACTCCCATTTTTCGCCTTGAACTGACGAATTTCAGGGGCAATCTGAACAGTTACCGGCTTGTTTCATACCATGCTGAATAGTTACTTCTGCTTTATGAATCCTGAACTTGACAGACTGCACCCCTACCCGTTCGCCAGACTCAACCGGCTGAAGCGGGGTATTAACCCTCCCCGGGATCGGGATCATATCCCGCTCTCCATCGGCGAGCCACGCCATACACCGCCGCACTTCATCGCCCAGGAACTGTTGGCCCATCTACATGAACTTGCCCGCTATCCTGTTACCAAGGGAGAGGCGGCGCTGCGGGAAACCATAGCACACTGGCTTGCCCGGCGTTACAGCCTTGCGCCTGGCGCCATCGATGCCGAACGGCAGGTGCTGCCGGTCAATGGTACCCGCGAAGCGCTGTTTGCCTTTGCCCAGGCGGTGGTGAACCGCGCCAGCCAACCGGTGGTTCTCATTCCCAATCCGTTCTACCAGATCTATGAAGGTGCCGCACTGCTGGCGGGCGCCGAACCCTGGTATGTGAACGCCTCTGCCGTTGAAGGTCTTCCGGATTTCAGTACCGTACCCCACGGGATTTGGCGGCGGTGCCAACTGCTCTATCTCTGCTCTCCCAGCAACCCTACCGGTGCGGTGGCCGATCTGGAAACCTTGCAACAGCTCATCCGGCTGGCTGACGAACACGATTTTGTTATCGCCTCGGATGAGTGTTACTCCGAGATCTATTTCGACGATGAGAGACCGCCACCGGGGCTGCTGCAGGCTGCGGCCAGCATGGGGCGGGACAAATTTCAACGCTGTGTCGTGTTTCACAGCCTGTCGAAACGTTCCAGTGTACCGGGATTGCGATCCGGCTTTGTCGCCGGTGATGCGGAGATCCTGGAGCGGTTCCTGCTCTATCGCACCTATCATGGCAGTGCCATGCCGTCACATACCCAGGCTGCCAGCATCAAGGCGTGGAGCGACGAACAGCATGTAGCCGGCAATCGGCAACTGTACCGGCGGAAATTTGCAGCAGTGCTGGAGATTCTGGCGCCGGTGATGGGTGTCAGCCAGCCCGAGGCCGGTTTCTATCTCTGGGCAGGAACGGAATCCAGCGATACCATCTTTGCCCGTGAACTCTATGCCCGGCAGAATGTCACCGTGCTGCCGGGCAGCTATCTGTCCCGCGAGGCACACGGTGTGAATCCGGGAAAGAACCGGGTGCGGATGGCGCTGGTTGCGCCACTGGAGGAGTGTGTCGATGCAGCCCGGCGCATCCGCAACTTTATCGAAATGAACCCGTAACGATTCAGCATCGTATGAAACAAGCCGGTAACTGTTCAGCTCACCCCTGAAATCCGCCATTTCTGCGTTGAAAAATGGTCATTTACACACGTAAACTCCATTTTTTGCCTTGAACTGACGGATTTCAGGGGTGAGCTGAACAGTTACATGAACCCAACGTAAAATACCGGAGAGATTGATGAGCGATATTCAGGACACCATTGAGCAAGCCTTTGAAAACCGCGCCGAAATCACCCCGCGCAGCGTGGACACCCATGTCAAGGAGGCGGTGGAGGATGCTATCCATCTGCTGGACAGCGGCAAGTTGCGGGTGGCAGAGAGGATTGATGGTAAATGGGTGGTGCGCCAGTGGCTGAAAAAGGCGGTGCTGCTCTCGTTCCGCATCGCAGATAACCGCTTCATGGAGGGTGGTTTCACCAACTACTACGATAAAGTGGATGCCAAATACTCCGATTACAGCGCCCGCGACTTCCGGGAGGGGAGTGTGCGGGTGGTGCCGCCAGCAACCGTACGCAAAGGCTCCTATATCGCCCCCGGCGTGGTGCTGATGCCCTCCTACGTCAATATTGGCGCCTACGTTGACAGTGGCACCATGGTGGACACCTGGGCTACTGTCGGCTCTTGTGCACAGATCGGCAAGAATGTTCATCTCTCCGGCGGCGTTGGCATCGGGGGCGTACTGGAGCCACTGCAGGCCAACCCCACCATCATCGAGGACGACTGCTTCATCGGCGCCCGATCCGAGGTGGTGGAGGGGGTCATCGTCGAGCGCGGATCGGTCATTTCGATGGGGGTCTACATCGGTCAGAGCACCAGAATATACAACCGTGAAACCGGAGAGACCAGCTACGGCCGCATACCTGCCGGCTCGGTGGTGGTGTCCGGCAACCTGCCCGCGAAGGACGGGACATACAGCCTCTACTGTGCGGTAATCGTAAAACAGGTGGATGAGAAAACCCGCTCCAAGGTTGGAATCAACGAGTTGCTGCGCGATATATGATAACGCTCTACGGAATCAGGAATTGCGACAGCGTGAGAAAAGCGCGTAACTGGCTTCAGGCCAGTGGCGTGCCGTTCCGGTTTCATGACTTTCGCCACGACGGGCTGGAGACGCGCCTGGTACAGCAATGGGTAGACCAGATGGGCTGGGAAAAACTGCTCAACCGGCGCAGCACCACCTGGCGGCGACTTGCCAGCGAAGATCGCTCCGATCTCGATACGGCAAAAGCCGTGGCACTGATGTTGCAGCACCCTGCCCTCATCAAACGCCCACTTATCGATGCCGGTGGACGCTACCAGGCCGGATTCGATGAGCAGCGCTGGGTTGAACTACTGGAAACCAGATGACCCCGACACTGGAACTTGCCATGGAGCTGATTCGCCGCCGCTCCGTTACCCCGGAAGATGCCGGCTGTCAGCAAGTCCTGGCTGAGCGCCTGGACAAGCTTGGTTTCCGGATCGAACATCTCCGCTTTGGCGAGGTGGACAATCTCTGGGCGCGCTACGGTACCGATGGGCCGCTGTTTGCATTTGCCGGCCACACCGATGTGGTTCCTCCCGGCCCGGAGCAGCAGTGGCAGAGTCCCCCTTTCGAACCGGTCTTGCGCAACGGTGTGCTGTTCGGCCGCGGCGCCGCCGATATGAAAGGCTCCATCGCCGCCATGATGACCGCCTGTGAGCGCTTCCTTGCCAGTCATGAACACCCCGGAGGCTCCCTTGCCTTCCTGATCACCAGCGATGAAGAGGGGCCGGCGATCGATGGTACCGTCAAAATGATCGAACATCTGGAAGAGCGCAGCGAAAAAATTGACTGGTGCCTGGTGGGTGAACCCAGCTGTACCGACAGGCTGGGCGATACCATAAAAAACGGGCGGCGCGGATCACTGGGCGGGCGGTTGCTGGTCAAAGGTGTCCAGGGCCACATCGCCTATCCGCACCTGGCCAATAACCCCATTCACGCTGCCCTGCCGGCGCTGGCTGAATTGACAATCACTCGGTGGGACCAGGGCAACCATTTCTTTCCGCCCACCAGCTTCCAGATCTCCAACATCCGCGGCGGTACTGGCGCCACCAACGTCATCCCGGGTGAACTGGAGGTGCTGTTCAATTTCCGTTTCTCTACCGAGGTTACCAGCGCGGAACTACAGCATCGGGTAGCGTCCATCCTCGATTCACACGAACTCGATCACCATCTGGAGTGGACCCTTTCCGGACAGCCATTCCTGACCCCGGCAGGTGAGCTGGTGGAAGCTGCCCGCAGCGCTGTTCGCAAAATCACCGGACTGGATCCTGATCTCTCTACCAGTGGTGGTACCTCCGACGGCCGCTTCATTGCGCCTACCGGCGCGCAGGTAGTGGAACTGGGGCCGTTGAATACCACTATTCATAAAATCAATGAAGCGGTCAGCATCGAAAGCCTGGAGCAACTCTCCAGCATCTATGAGGAAATCCTGAACTATCTGCTCGGAAGCCAACTGCCGCAAACCAACCTGTAGAGCTGCGCACCCGTCGGCATCCTGTTTTTCCGGGACAGGCTGGATTTCTCTCCGGACAATCCCCATATCACTATTGCGCTACATCTTTTCGCCAGCAGGTTCTGCCTTGGTGGTGAAAACCGTAACGGAATCAGACAATCGAGGTCATGAAACACACTACCGGTTGATACAGGAGCTTCTTCAAGATGAAACCACCTGTTCAGAATCGTCAAGCGGCCGGAAGGCAACTGGCGGGATACCTGCAACGCTATCGAGGGCGTGATGACCTCATCGTACTTGCACTCCCCCGGGGAGGTATTCCGGTGGCTGCAGAGATCGCAACTGCACTGGAAGCGCCACTGGATGTCCTGCTGGTACGCAAACTGGGGCTGCCCGGCCATCCGGAGCTGGCGATGGGCGCTATCGCCAGCGGAGGGGTTCAGGTAGTGAACGAACAGGTGGTGCGGCAGGCAAAAATCACCCACAAGGATATAGAGGCGGTAGCAGCAAGGGAAAAGGAGGAGCTGAAACGCCGGGAACGAACCTATCGAGGTGACCGCCCCTGGCCCAGCTTGAAAGAGCGGACGGTAATCCTGGTGGATGATGGCCTGGCTACGGGGGCCACCATGCAGGCGGCCATAGCCGCCGTCAAGAAACAACAACCGAACCGGATCATCGTCGCAGTACCTGTTGCACCACCGGATACTGTCAACACACTCACCTCGCAAGCCGATGAGATAGTGTGCCCGCTGCAACCGCAACCTTTTATGGCGATCGGTCAATGGTATGGGGATTTCCACCAGGTATCGGATAGCGAGGTCGTGTCACTGCTCAAAAATTTTGGGGCAAAAGCCGGTCATTAGTGACGGAAATCCGTCGTTATTCGCCAGTTGTTTGACGAACCCGTCACGACACATCTGCTTACCCACCCCTGACAGCCTTTGAACAAACCAACGTGCTGTTTCTCTTTTCCTGAAAAACCGAAATTCAACTCCTGTCCGCTGGGGCGGCTGCTGTATCGTAACGTTCTGACAGGAGTCATCCCCAAGAAGCCATAGCGCCGCTGTCCCAAGAGCGAGAGGCAGTTTCCCGGCCAATGAACAGGTCTGATCTCCCTCATCACCTTGTTCGCTTCAACACCATCCTCGACCCCTGTTGCCGATATTGGCCCGTATTTTGCTCTCCATCAATCTCCCGATTTCCATAAAAAACATAACTTTTTAGTGGTTACAACTTCAACTTTCTATAAGAGGAAAGAGATGTGTCAATAACAAAAACGATAGCGCCGGTTCTCTTTGGTATTAGCAGCGTACTGCTGATAAACACAATACCGGCGGCGAACGCTTCATCGATACCAAAAACCGTTGCGCCAACCTATGCGCAGGGGGAGGTTCTGGTTAAATTCAAATCCAATGGCGCGGACAGACGCTCCTTTCCGAAGCGCACCATCCTTGGCCAAACGATAACCTCCGGCTTCTACCGCACCAAGGAGTACTCCCTGCTCGATGTAACTGTCATAAAATCGGACGTCCACAGCACTGAAGAGCTGATAGGCATGCTTGAAGACAATGAGGATATCGACGCGGTAACACCCAACTACATCTATACGCTCAGCGCAACCAGTGATCCGTACTACGATATGTTGTGGGGGATAGAGAATACGGGCGCTTTCATTAACTATACACGCGGGACGCCCGATGCCGATATGGATGTTAATGAAGCCTGGAAAACCGAAACAGGCGACAGCTCCGTCATTGTGGCCGTCCTGGACACAGGGATAGATTATACACACCCGGATCTGGCTGGAAACATGTGGTCCGGCATGCCAAATCACGGTTATGATTTTGCCGCCGACGCGGAAGGGAACAATGACAATGATCCCATGCCGGCCCCCGGCCCCTTTCATTGGCACGGAACACATGTGGCGGGAACCATTGGCGCTGTTGGCGACAACGGCGTGGGTATTTCGGGTGTGGCGCAGAACGTGTCCCTTATGGCGCTGAAGGTGTTTCGGCCCAACCTCTACGCCTACGAAAACGATATACTGGAGGCAATTGAGTTTATTCTGAGACGCATTGACGAAGGTGAAAATATCGTCGCGGTCAATGCCAGTTTTGGTGGTTCGCGTTTCAGTCCGCTAATGCAGGAGGCCATCAGAAAACTGGGCAGTAAAGGGGTGGTGTTTTGTGCCGCGGCAGGAAACGAACAAAATAACAATGACAGAAGCCCAAGCTACCCGGCATCTTATGACCTTGGAAACATCATCTCCATCGCTGCGAGCGATCAACGGGACGAGCTGGCTCATTTTTCCAACTTCGGGGTAACGAGCGTCGATATTGCAGCCCCGGGTGTCAACATATACAGCACCTCCACCGGGAACAGCTATCGGTTTGCCAGCGGAACATCCATGGCCGCCCCGCATGTTGCCGGCGCTATCGCCCTGCTGGCCTCCCGTTATCCAAATACGACGGCGGTCCAGCGGAAAAACCTGCTGTTGGCCTACGCTGATCAAAAAGAGGGTCTATTGGGGAAAACAGCAACGGGATCGAGAGCAAATATACAGACCGCATTGTCGGCCAACCCTCTCGCCTTGAAGGCGGTAGATGATTACGCCATTACCCGTTTCGAAACGCGGGTAACAATAGATGCGCTCTCCAACGACATTGCCAGGGATATCCGTTCACTGAGGGCAAGCCTGGTTTCGCTGCCGTCGAACGGACGTGTATACAAGGCAAACGGCAAGTTCGTTTACACTCCAAGGAGAGGCTTTTCAGGTAACGACAGCTTCAGCTACATGATTTCGGATGGTCGAAGCAGCTCGGTTGCCAGTGTAACCGTACTCATCAATGAAAAACCCATCCATATTCCGGATGAGAAATTTGCTGCATGTGTCAAGCGCAAGACGGGGGTTGCCGATGTATTGGACATTACAAAAAGCAGGGTATCAAAAATAACCAACTTCCGCTGTGAAGAACGTTTTGCAAGCATAGCAGGGATCGAGCACTTCTCAAACCTGAAAACGTTGAATCTGACCAGCCGGAACCTGTCTGATCTCTCTCCACTCAAAAACCTGACCAAACTGACAGCCCTGTCCGTCGGTGGATACGACGGGAACGGAAATATCAGGGATATCTCTCCTCTGTCCAGTCTGGCAAACCTGACCTATCTCAGTATCTACAGTACGAAAGTTTCCGATATCTCATCGCTGGGAGGGCTAAGACGACTGCAAACACTGAAAATCGATAATAATCAAATATCCGATATTTCGATACTGGAGAATCTGGTGAACCTGAGGATACTCTCAATGAGCGATAACAGGATATCGAATATTGCACCATTGGGAATGATGAGGAACCTCTACCGGCTCGAGGCAAGAAACAACACCATCCGTGACATATCACCCATAGGAAGGATATTCAAGCCGGTGTTTGTCGATTTGCAGGGCAATAAAATATCACAGTTGTCGTCTCTGAAAGCAATGAACAACGTATGGTCTCTCAATCTTGCAGAGAACGATATTTCGGATATATCACCCCTCCGGAGAATAGCCAAAATCAGGTTCCTGATACTGGACAGAAACAGGATTTGTGATTTTTCCCCCGTCTCCCACGCTTACCGGGTTTACGGCAGGGGAAACCAGTATACAACAGGCTGTTCATCCTGATACATGAGGCGCCAAGATAACGGCAAATGCCCCGATACAGGGGCATTTGCTTGTTAAGATCTCAAGCATGGGTTTAAGTTGCCCGGAACTCATAACTCAAGGTAAGCGCGAATATTTTTGAACTGTTCCAGAATGGTGTTTGCATCATGTGGCTGTGAGAACGCGGCAACCAATCTTCCCCGTGGATCAACGAGGAATATCGCGCTGGTGTGGTTTACCAGATATTCACCCGGATTGGACTCTTCTTCCAGCAGGTATCCCGCACCGATTTGTTCTACGAACCCATCGATATTATCTTTTTCTCCGGTCAGGGCAATAAACTCGTCATTAAAAAAACCAACGTATTCTTTCAGAACTTTTGGGGTATCCCGGCCAGGATCAACCGAGACAAAAAGCACTTGAGCATCGTCCGCTCGGTCAATCCTGTCATAAACCTGAGATAGAACAGAGAGTGTCATGGGGCATACATCGGGACACTGGGTGTAACCGAAAAACATAAATGTCCATTTGTCCATAACGTTATCCTTTCTGAAAACCCTTCCGAATTGATCGGAAAAGACAAATGGCTCGAGCATTTTTGGTTCCGGGCGAAGCACCCCCAGCAGTTCAGGTGGTGAGTCAGAAGCAGCTAACCCCGAGCTGTTTGATTTTGTCAAGAAAACGACAATAATCAGTATGCAGATGCTGAAAACCAGGATCCCGCCCAAATAAACGGTTTTTGAGGATGCCATGCCTATTTTTCGTTCCAGTGGTTGATGGCCCAAATCAGGAATATAGCAAAAACCACCAGATTGACAACCAGGCCAATTCCGAAAAAAGGAATGAGTTCAGCACCCTCCGAAACAGCCACACTGCTTGCGCTGTATGCATCCGGAAAATCCGGTTTGATAGAAGAAGACATCGAGAACTCCTTTCCGGCACGCGATGATGCCCTGGTTGGGGATGGACCCGGATCAGGAAGGAAAGCGGGGAGAAAGAGTGCTACCCGCTTTCATCATCCATTATGCGAAAGCATATCCGGAACCGGTGTGGTCATTTTTCAAAGGTTCGAATATAAGTGACGAGTTTCCAGATATCATCTTCCGATATGTTGGCATCGGTGCCGGGTCCAAACGCCTCCATTTCCGCCTCTTCACTGCCACCTTTCAGAATGATCCAGTAGAGCTGGCCATCTTTCTGGCTTGACAGATATCCTGGCTCGGTCAAGTCGTTTGGCTTGATCTCCAGGTCGGCAGCCGATGACCCCTTCCCGTCCCCTTTGCTTCCATGGCATTTCTTGCATTTTCTTTTATATAGTTTCTCTGCCGACTTCAATACATCTTCATCCGCATCACTACCATAAGGGTTCTCCATCTTCAGGTACTCATCCGGTGCGATCGGCACTGTATGATTACCACTTGCAGCCACCAGAGAGACCGACAAAAACGCAAAAACGGCCAAGGTCAGTAACATATGTTTTTTTTTCATTTCAACTACCTCCTGAGATCACCTTGCAGCAATCAAGTACAAGATTGAACTTTCCACGAATTTCAGCACCTCTCGTTAAAGGGTGGGGGGGTAATAAAAGACACCCCCCACCTTTTCCAAAGCGCCGTTTTCAGTAAATATCATTCATTGTATTGTAGACATTGAACTTGCCGGTGGGGTTGTCCAGACCTGTGATCCGGTGCTTCACCTCCAGGGTGTTGTCATCGATTATCACGAGCTCTCCGTCATCATCCCATAGAGAGACCCAAACCTCGTCACCCGCCTTGTTGTACTCCATATGAACAACTTTCTTGTCAAATACAATCTCCTTCGGAGGAGCATCAGGCTGGTCAATTTTGAATATTGTGAGGACGTTGGACTTTTCCTTGTTGATGGTGTTGTCGCAATAGACATGTTTGCTTTTCGGGTGCGTTTTTATAAACAGCGAGTTACCATCCAGCTTCCACTCCCGAACCACCGTCCAGGCATAGTCCCTGGTTGGATCGGTACTGATAATCGATACGAGGCCTTCACCCAGATGCACTGTGGCCCAGACCGGTCCAAACTCGGGATCCACCCAGTTGGCTCCACGGCCCGGGTGAGGCTTGATCCCGGTAATGATGTTTTTTACCAGTTTACGTTCTACCGTATCGATAACCGAGATTGTATCCCGTGCATTGGCGGCAACCAGGAAGTAGCGCTTGGTGGCGTCCCACCCGCCATCATGAAGAAAGCGCTCCGCATTTATCATTGTCTCGGTCACTGTTCCTGTATCCATTCTGCTGTAGTCCACCAACAGAACAACCCCTGTTTCCTTGATGTTGAGCAGCCATTCCGGGGCAGTATGCGAGGCGACAATTGAAGCGACCCTGGGCTCAGGATGATAGTCACCGGTATCATAGGTGTAGCCTATGGTGCTTACAACTTTCAGAGGTTCGAGCGTATCGCCATCCATTATCACGTAGTGAGGCGGCCAGTAGTCACCTGCCACCACATACTTGTCTTCAAATCCCTTGAACTTGCTCGTATCGAGCGACCGCGCATCGATGCCTGTTCTGACTTCGGCAACGATATTCGGAGGATCTGCCCACATGTCCATCATGGTCGCGCGGCCATCGCGCCCTATCGCGTACATATATCGGCCTGTGGCGGAAGAGCGCAGAATATGGACAGCGAAACCGGAGTCCATGGTGGAGATAATTTCCTTGCTGTCACCATCGACAATCGATACCTTGCCCGCATCGCGCTGGATAACACCGAAATAGTTTTTCCAGTTGGTTTTGGGAGGTGTCTGGGGACGTTTGTCAGGCGCAACGTGAACCTTCCATGAAGCCTTCATGTCTTTCAGGTTCCATGGGGGGGGAGCCGGTGGTTCGACCTGAACAAATTTGGCCATCAATTTGGTTTGTTCTTCGGTGAGGAAACCGTCCTTGCCCCAGCCAGGCATGCCGCCGTCTGTTCCCTCATAGAGTATTTTCTCCAGTTTCTTCAATGTCTTCTTAAGTGTCTTCTCCGGAGTGATATTGGGGCCGGTGGCCCCTTTTCTCAGCGCACCATGACAACCCGAGCACCGATCGAAATAGATGAAAGTGGCATCTTTCATCTCTTGCTCGGTCAGTTCGGGCACGGGCTGCAACCCTTTCGCTCCCGCCGTGCCGGCTATTCCACCCGTTAGCATGACTGCAAGAATGGGAGCCAGCGCACTACTCAAACGCGTATTCATGATTTTTCTCCTTAAGTTTATCTCTTACCCTGTCATTTAAAAGCCGTGTTGGTATCACTCGGCGTACCGCACTCACTTTGGAGAAAACCCCGGCCTGAATGCGGGTCTTGCCTGTAACAAGGACAATGGGCCTTGCAAACAAGGCCATCTCACTACATCACTGTTTGTAGGTGATCGTAGACAAAAACCAAAAAGCACCGCCTTGACCAAGGTCAAGCAGCAAACATTGGTTCAGCATCCGTAAAACGGGGGTTTTGCAGTACAACTCAGGAGAAAACCGAGTCAATTGGCCCAAGCGAGCGGCAAACCAATGGGCTATTTGACCTATATCAAGGTGATTATATCGGCCTCGAGTATGGTAGAGACAAAGCCCTTATCCAGCCCTCAGGGTTATGCACAACAAATCGTAGGAGAGGACCATGACAGAAGAATCACATACCGAAAACGTACCCGAGCGAATCCCCTTTTGGCAGCGTTTAATCGACAACCCGTTCTTGTTGCTTTTCATCGGGGTTGTGATGCCAACGGTTTTTTATATTTTGTGGGGAGTCATGGAAATAGCCACTTTACCGGTTGCCGATTAGAGGGAGGACAGCAAAATGACTTCATTCCAACCTCCTGCCGAACGAATCTGGTGGAATACACCCGTTGGAAAAGACGAAATATTATGGATAGGCATTGCGCTTGTCTGGTGTCTGATCATGTTTTTCATGATGCCTTACTGGCATGTGTATGGAAAGCAAAACCTGTCCAGTGAAGCCTATCAGACCACGCCTGCGAAGTTTCAGGCCAGAGTCGATGCCATGGTTGAAAAGTACAAAACCGGCGAGGAAAAAGGGATTCCCATCGTCACCCCCCCTGCCGGCAGCGATGTCTATTTACTGGGAAGACTGTGGCAGTGGTATCCGATTCTGGAGCTGGAGAAGGACAAGAGTTATCGGCTTCATCTCTCTTCGCTCGACTGGAATCACGGTTTTTCCCTGCAGCCGGTGAACATCAATCTGCAGGTGGTTCCCGGTTACGAAATGGTTATGAATATAACGCCTGATCAATCCGGTGACTATGCCATAGTCTGCAACGAGTTTTGCGGCATTGGCCATCACACGATGCTGGGCAAAATCATCGTGAAGGAGTAACTTACCATGGCGAAATTTAGAGTTTGCCCCGATTCGGGCTTCTATTTTGACAAATCTGCCGAACAGCTAATCAAGGTCAATGCGGTGGCGGGGGTCGTCTGCCTGCTCATCGCCGGCATCATGGCGCTGGGCGTCGTTCTTACCCGCTGGCAGACAATTCACCTGTTACCGGCAGACACCTTCTATACAGCGCTGACAGCGCACGGAATCAATGCGCTGATTTTCTGGATAATTTTTTTTGAAATGGCGGTTCTCTACTTTGCCTCTTCAACACTGTTGCGTTGCCGTCTGGCAGGCCCGCGCTGGGCCTGGCTGGGGTTTGCCCTGATGGTGATTGGTGCAGTAATAAACAATATTGCTGTATTCAGCGGAAAATCCAGTGTAATGATGACCTCGTATGTGCCGATGCAGGCACAACCCCATTTCTATCTGGGGTTGATTCTTTTTGCGGTAGGCGCCTTGATCTGCTGTTTTGTGTTCCTGGGGACGCTGGTCATCGCAAAAGAGGAAAAAACCTATGAAGGCTCAATTCCACTGGTAACATTCGGAGCCTTGACCGCCTGTATCATCGCCGTATTCACCATTGCATCCGGTGCGATAATCCTGGTTCCGACGTTTCTCTGGTCCATTGGCTATATTAACAGTATCGATGCAGAGATGTACCGCGTTATCTGGTGGGCGATGGGACACTCCTCCCAACAAATTAATGTGGCGGCGCATATCTCCATCTGGTATTTGATCATCGGGATTTTGTTTGGTGCACGCCCCATGTCGGAGAAGGTAAGCCGTTCAGCTTTCCTCCTGTATATCCTGTTCCTTCAACTTGCCAGTGCGCATCATATACTGGTCGATCCGGGAATGAGTGCCGAATGGAAAATCTTTAACACCAGTTATGCCATGTATCTGGCTGTCCTGGCCAGCCTGATCCATGGTCTGACCGTTCCGGGTGCGATGGAGGTTGCGCAGCGAAACAAGGGGTTGACCAAAGGTTTGTTTGAGTGGCTGCGCAAGGCACCCTGGGACAATCCGGTGTTTTCGGGTTTCTTTATCTCACTGGTTGTATTTGGTTTTCTTGGCGGCATCACCGGTGTCGTGATGGGAACCGAGCAGATAAACCTGATTATTCACAACACCATTTACGTTCCCGCCCACTTCCATGCAACGGTAGTCATTGGCACCACCTCTACTTTCATGGCGCTGACCTATCTGCTCATTCCCGTCCTGTTCAGGCGGGGGCTGTTTTTGCCGAAGCTGGCCATGTGGCAACCCTACCTCTTCGGTGGGGGGATGGTGCTGCTCATCCTGTTCATGCTGGGAGCGGGGACGCTGGGGGTTTCTCGCCGCCATTGGGACATGGGATTTACGGGAGCCCTGTTGAGCTTTGAATACCCGGGAACCGCTTACATGATGATGGCCATTGGCGCAATTGGTGGCGTGCTGGGTGTGATTGGAGGAGCTGCATACATCGTGGTCACGGTAGGCTCTCTGCTCTTTGGCGAAAAACTGGAAAAATCTGCTGGTATTCTCGAAAGCTTTGGCGTCAAGCCACTGGCCGCCGAAGTATACAACGTGGAACGGCCAGAGCGATTGGCCATGGCCAAGAAACTTCCGGTCGAACAGCATGGCTCTTCCGGGTTCGAGGCGCCCGGGACCTTCGCCTTGGCGATGCTGTTGTTGGTCTGCTTCGTCATATACTATTTTATCAACTGGGATTATCTCTCCTCTGTCTGGCCAATGAGTTAAATTGCCGTCATGATAAAGCAACTCATCAGTCTGTTTAAGCTCCGCATCGGTGTCGTGATGATGTTCACTGCACTGGTGGCCATGGCCATTACACCGGGGCAGGGTTTGAGTGGCCTGGAGATGCTGGTACTGGCAGTGGCGGTATTGATATCCGCCGCCGCTGCCGGTGCATTCAATCAGTATTACGAAACCGATCTGGATGCGAACATGCGTCGTACCGATGGCCGGCCCTTCGTAACCGGGCATTTTCAAAAAAGCCCGGAGTGGATCATCCTGATTTTGATGTTGCTGGCGATTGGGGTGAGCGGTGCTGCGTGGGTTCTCAATGCGGCTACTGCGCTCTATATCTTTCTCGGTGCATTCTTTTACGCAGTCGTATATACCGTATGGCTAAAGCGGCGAACGTGGTTGAACATCGTGATCGGGGGCGCATCCGGAAGTTTTGCCGTTCTGGCCGGCGCTTCCGCAGTCAACCCAGCGATGGATGCCGTACCGATTCTTCTGGCATTGGTACTCTTTTTCTGGACGCCATCTCATTTCTGGAGTCTCGCGATTGCCCGGCACGATGACTACGTGTCAGCAGGGGTGCCCATGTTGCCCGTTGTCGTAGGCGATCGGCGTGCGGCCAAGGTGGTGCTGGCGAATACCGTGCTGCTGGTCGGCATATCCCTGTTGCCTTTTTTCTGGGGTATGGGCTGGGTCTACCTTGCAGGCGCCGTTACCGGTGGTGGCTATTTCATCTATCGTAATCTGCAAATGGTCCGGAATCCGACGCCAAAAGTGGCGATGGGCAGCTTTTTCGCCTCTCTCGGGCAGTTGGTGTTGTTGCTGGCAGGCGCGATAGCCGATGTTTCACTACGTGGTTGAGCGGCGTGTATAATCCTAGATCAATAGTCCTTTGTTTTTCCACCCTCTTCTTCTGCTTTATTGTCTTCCCGGCAAACAGCAAAACAGACAGCACGCCAGCAGAGTTCGAGTATGCAAGCGCGGTTGCCATCAGCCAGAACGCCATCGGAAACCGGGTTGGGGACTACCCCTTGACGGACATCCACGGAAAGCAGCGGCGGCTGTCCGAGCTGCAGGGAAAACCGCTTGTGTTAAGCATGATATTCACCAGCTGCTTTCAGGTATGTCCAATGACGATACGGCATCTTGCCGAAGTGGTTGACAAGGCGCGGGCTGCCCTGGGAAACGACAGCTTTAACGTCGTGATCGTCGGTTTCGACACCACCACCGACACACCGGAGGCCATGCGCAACTTCGCAAAACAGCAGGGAATCGAGGCAAGGGGCTGGAACATCTTCAGCATCGATGCCCCCTATGTAGAAGCACTGACCCGCGATGTTGGACTCGTCTATTTTCCGTCCGCACGTGGATTTGATCATGTTATCCAGGCCACGGTCATTGATGCGGAAGGAACGGTATACCGACAGGTCTATGGCCAGGTTTTCGATACCCCACTGCTGATAGAACCCTTGAAAGAGCTGGTATTCGGGCGACCACAGCCCAATCAGACATTCATGTCCGACCTGTTCAACAGAATCCGCCTGTTCTGCACGACCTACGATCCCGTTCGGGATGATTACTATTTCGATTACTCTCTGTTTGTCGGGCTGTTCGTCGGTGCAACCGTTATTTTCGCCATTGGCGCATGGATGACAAAAGAGATTGTTTACCGGCGGCGTCTCATCAAAATTCCGCCAGGCTAGTACTCCGTCAAGGTGATAACTTGGGATGCAGAGCTTCCCAAACCGGCCAAGGCAAGGCGCAGTCCGCCGGGAATGGCATGCCCTTTCCAAGGAGTGCAACGCAGCATTGGCCGGTTTGGGGCGCTCCCTTCGGGCCGGTCAGGAAGCGGTCATCTGCGGTGTTGCGCTCCCTTGAATTAGCTATGGCTAGTCCTGCGGTCGCGCGCCTGGCAGCTAACCGCTTCCTGACC
>WFVH01000018.1 GCA_015491735.1 Gammaproteobacteria bacterium | reverse complement strand
TGAAAGAGATGGCGAAAGGCAGATACTGTGGAGAGTGCCATGGCAAGGTGGCATTCCCGCTCGAGGATTGCGCCAAATGCCATAACAAGAAAAAGGTCGAAGCGTGCAAGGAAAGCGATAGTTGCCTCTCCTGAGCCCGTCAAAATGCTGCTGACTGTAAGGAGGAGCGTTACCATAGTCAGAGAAAAACACCGGCAAAACCAGTGCTCTGGTTCACGCCGGTGCAGCCGGAGGAGGAAGACCGGATTCCTGATGAATTTCTAATAAAGGAGATTGAAGCCTTGTTAAATGAGGAGGCGGATAATTACAAGAAAATGGCTGCTCTTGCAAGGAGCCAGCTCGCATCAATCGATGCACGCCTGTCGTCACAGGGAGGCTGGTGGAATGAATATCTTTTCAAATTCCGCCATGCCAGATTGAAAAAAATGCTGCGTGATACTCTTCGGCATAAAGAGAGCCTTACGGGAAACCATGCAATTCTTGAGCTGATTGAAGAGCTCAAGAGGATCGGTGAGGACGAAGATGGCTGGGGTGATGTGAAAAAAGAGGAAACAGACTATATTCGCTTCGTCCTTCACGGCATCAAGCAGTCTCCGCCGTCGGACAGCTCTGCAAAGCAGGATTGATTTCCCGGAGTTGAGACCGGCCCATGTCCCGACAGAAAGCATACTTGTTGCCGTTATCCATGATTTCAATATTGTGGCTCTTTCTTCCATTGAAAGCATTTTCTGAATATGGTGATATTATTTTAAATAGCAAGGCGGATGCCATGAGAGAGGCCCAGGTTGGCGATGTGGTGTTTCCTCACTGGTTCCATAGAATTCGCTACCGATGTGATGTTTGCCATGAAGATATTTTTGTTCTGAAGTCCGGAGGGACCAATATCAATATGGCCCGCATTTCGGAGCGTGGGGAGCAGTGTGGTGTCTGTCACAATGGAATGATTGCGTGGGAGGCTCTGGAGTGCGATCGTTGCCATTCTCTTGAGCCGGGATGGAGCGCAGGACCGATTCAACATACGTACCGCGGCAGAAAACAGGAACGGAGAACGCTGAAAGAGAGAGCACTGGATATCCGGATCGGGAGCAAGGCGGAACCGTACTCGAATATAATCAAGTTGGCGTCAGGATGGCATCCGGCCGCTCTTTCAGAAAGTGGCCTTCCACTGGATAGATATGGTTTGGTAGACTGGGTTGCAGCGGTGGAAGAAGGAAAAGTTGATCCAATTTGGAAACTTGATCAGAAGGACACAAAAAGAGAAAGTAGAAGCACAAAAATTTTGTTTGTAACAAACTCGGAGTTTGTGGCGGATGTTTTGTTTCCACACGATATTCATGTCTATTGGCTGGAGTGTAAAATATGCCATGGTACAAAAGGCGGTAGAATTTTTGAAAAAGAAGTTGGAAAAACGCCTGTTGACATGGTAGGCATCAGAAAGGGAGAGTGGTGTGGCCGTTGCCATGATAAAGTGGCTTTCCCGGTAAGCGATTGTAATCGTTGCCATAATCACCCAAAGGGGGCTGCCGTCGAAAAGGATGTGATCGTACGGAAGGCTGTGCAGAGTGATGCTTTGATGGAGGAAAACGTTGAAAGATAGGTATTTTGTTCTGATCGCTTTTTTTGTGTGCGGGCTGACGATAAGCGTCTTGTCTTTTGCGCAAAACCCGGCTCCGGCCGAGATAGCCTTCAAGTCCAAGCTGGAAAGCATGAAAAAAGCCGGTGTGGGCAGTGTTGTTTATCCTCATAAACTTCACGAAACGCTCTATCAGTGCAGGGATTGCCACCCCGGAATATTCAAGGAAAAAATTGGGGCCAACGATGTCAATATGCAGAAAAACATAGATGGGGAGTATTGTGGCTCATCCGGATGTCACAACAGCGCAGAGGCATTTCCTCTTTATCTATGTGAGAAGTGCCATTCCGGGAAATCAGAATAGGCTGACTTCCCCCCCCCCCCTCTTTCTGATGGCTGCTGCTATTGCCAGGGTATTGCACAGTACTCTCATCCCCCGCTGAGCGAGGTTCAAGAGCAGCAGGAGGAAGAGGTTTGCCCGTCAGCCCGTGTTGCAGCCCCGCGCGTCTGGTTTACTTGCATTCGAGTCCGGTAATGGTACATGCATGTCATCACGCTCATGGATTGGCGGATTGGTCAGTGCGTGTCCCCGTCACACACGGCCCACTCCTTACTCTTGTCAATGCCTGGTTGGCCGGACGAGTGCATCCACCCTGGCATCTGCAGGCAGGCTGTGGCACCTTTTGCAATCTGCAAACTTGAAAGAAACCTTGCCATGGCAGTGTCCGCAGTAAAGCCCCTTCGACATATCCCGCATTTTCATGTCATTCCCACCCAGCTCATCCGAGAAAATCGCTGGATGACAGGCCGAACAACTTATCCAGTCCGAGTGAACCTTGTGATCAAAAAGAACATTATTGACAAAGTTGCTTCTGGAGACAAACAGGATCTTGTTGTCTCTGGTTTCTTCCTTGAACCCCTTCTCCAGGCTTGTGATTGGCCGGAATACATCGTTTTGTTTCATCACCATCCAGTCGATCAATCCAAACCGGTCAACGGGAAGTCGTCCGTTAACCAGTTTCTCGGGATGCCATTGCGCCCCCACACGCTCGGCTGCCTTCTTGACTTCCGTGTGGTCGATCAGATCCGGATTGTGTAATTTTTCTGCTTCGGGTTTCCCGGCAATGTGACATCTGCCGCACTGTTCCCTGTCGTTGGCCGAGAAAGCGATGTTACCGTTGTGACAGGTGCCGCATTGTTCGCCTGCGACTATTTTTTCCTGGGAGATTTCATTGATCCAGCGCTGCATGCGGAAGATCGAGTTATGACATACCTTGCACTCAAACAGCAATCTGTGTTTCCAATGCGGGTAAAGAACGGGGGCAAGGCCTGCCTGCTTCAGCTCTTTTGCGTGCCGTTTCATCACAAAATTTCCGAGAAACTGCTCTTCCTTCTTCCATTTCATCAGTTCCGCGTTTCGTTCTTTCTCCTTTCTCATCTCCTCCTTTATCAAGGGATCGACTTTCGCAAGCGGTTCTCCATCACCATGCAAATGGCGTTGCATATAGGCCATCGAACTGGCGATGTTGAGCAAATACATCCTGTCTTCAAAGCTTTTGTCACCCTGTTTCGTCTCCCCGATTAACCGATCGACAGCCTGGGGAACCAACTCCCGGTTATTCTTTACCAGATCGGTTTGGGCGATAAATCTCTGTTGGTAATGATTCCGGGTAAACTCGCTGATGAACTCGGTAACGGACATCTTCGCAGCGTATACGTCGGAAATGGCCAACAAGAAAAGGAGGGCCAGGAGAAAATAGATGAGCCGTGAAGTGGATAGCCTGTACCTGTTCATGGTTGCCTGAGATGCTGCGGGTTACAAAAATTGAACCCTGAAAGAGTATAGTGATTTATTATTTTACCAATGTAAAGTGGTTAAAGGATGCGGCAGTCGGCAAGAATGACGTTCCCCTTGGATGCCACCCTCGACGATGGGGATCAAATCCTGTCCGTTTTAAGGTCAGATACCTGTTTTTTCAAATTTTTTTAACAATTTGGCCAGGACCGGCCGATAGCTGGAAATGAAGAGGTGAAACGTTTTTCAGGGCCATCGCGGTTTTGACTCACTCTTCGGAATATGCTATCTGTTGCAGTTGCTGGCATTTCCAGCGAGAAAATTATATACAATTTGAATGGTTATTTTCAGGAGAACGGGGTGAAGCGAGGGTGAATATGACAACAGTAAAATTTGCGTGCCGGGGGATGTTTGGCCTGGTTTTTGTAGGGGTATTGCTGATGGCTGCATTCTCTGTGGTCGAGGCGCGGGAGTACGGCGATATTGTGATGGACTCTACCCGGGATAGTATGGAAAAAGCCGATGTGGGGGCGGTAGTATTCCCGCACTGGTTCCATCGCATCCGTTATAAATGCAAAGTCTGCCATGAAAAGATATTTGTTATGCGCAAGGGGGCAAACAATATCTCCATGGCGGACATCATGGAGGGCGATGCTTGTGGCGCGTGCCATAACGGCCAGATTGCCTGGGAACCGCTGGAGTGCAAGAGGTGCCACTCGGCAGAGCTGATGCCGGCGGCGAATGACGCCAGTAAGCAGTAGGGAGGAGACAGAAATGCTAATGCCAGGCAAGATACTGGGTGCGGTAGTGACGGGCGTGTGGGTGTTGACGTTTGTTGCAGGGTGTACTACTGCAGGTGAACAGATATCAAAGACAGAAGAGGAGTCCGCAATAAAAGCGGATGAGGCGGCGGTTACGGCAGATAAACCTGCTTTTGAGGAGCCGGTTATTGCCAAGAAGGAGGTAACTGCTGAAACCGAAGAGGAAGAGGTAGAGGTAACCAAATCCCTCTCTGAAGTGCCGGCTTCCGCCGCTTCGCCGAGGAGTTCAATTTATCTGGGCAGTGATGGCAGGCCGGCGGGGCTGGGCGATCCAAGCAAACCCGTCAGCGAGGCGTACCGAATCGGGATGGGCGAGCGTCCGGCAGCACTCGCCGGAGTTGGTCTTCCAAAGGACAAGTTCGGTCTCGTTGACTGGGTCGAGGTGGTGAAGGAAGGGGAGATCAAGCCCGTTGGTAGCCTGGATCCCAATGCGCCCGATATTCCTCCCTTCGATATGGATATCGTTATCGCTGCCAAGGGCGATTTTGTCAAGGACGTTCATTTCCCTCATGATACCCACACCTACTGGCTCGGTTGCGAAAACTGCCATCCTGCTCCCTTCGTTATGGGGAAGGGCAAGAACAAGATGAGTATGGTGGAGATTGCCGAGGGAAAATGGTGCGGTGTATGTCACGGCAAGGTGGCGTTTCCGCTGACCGACTGTGCGCGTTGTCACAAGATACAGAAGGCGCAACAGGAACCGGCAACGCAGGGGCAAGGATAGCTGTCCTGTGAGTTAGGACGTGATCCTCCGACGCTCTTCGCCTGTTTGACAGGCGAAGAGCGTCGGGGCATCCAACACATCGGGCAGGTCTGGCTGCGCGATTTCCGGAGGCTGGCATCATGGCAGTGAAGAAACAGAATGAGTGTTACGAACACGGCCGGACACGCCTGCCGGGCTTCATCTTGTCGGTGTTCCAGGTGGGCTTTCTGGCCGTACTGCTGGGGTATGCGGATACCGGCGGCGCGGAAGAGAGCGTCTGCCAACGTGTGATTGGGTCCCAATGTGATGCTTCACAGGAAGCGATGCTCGATGCGCTGCTGAAGGACATGAACGTCTACGGCTACGCAGAGCGAAAGCTGGAGAACGATGGTAAAGTCCCCGCCTTTGAGCAACTCCCCAAGGACCGGTACGGGTTGGTTAACTGGACAAAAGCTCAAGCCGACGGGATTATTTCACCACGGTGCAGTATCGACGGCTCCCCTTGTCCGAAGGAACAGAACGAGGAAGATTTTTTCGAAAATATCATCCTGTTGCAGACACAGGTTCATTTCATGCCCGATGTACTGTTTCCGCACGGTGTTCACAGCAACCTGATTGGTTGTGAAAGCTGTCATCCCAAGCCCTTCAAGAAAGAGAACGGCGCCAACCCAATCCGGATGAGTGAGATTTTCGAAGGCAAGTGGTGCGGGAAATGTCATGGAAAGGTGGCTTTCCCGGTACAGCAATTCAACAACTGCAGGCGCTGTCATGTGATGAGGAAGACAGCCTTTGGAAAACCGTATTCCCCCAGTAAGTGACAGGTGTTCCAGACACGATTCGAACGCGTGATCTTCCCGGGGGGAGGGTCGCACTGTTGTTGGTGAAAGGCGCCCTTTCGTCCATCTATCATGGAGCGCGGCGCCTATTTCACAGGTCATGAGCTGCTCCATCAGGTTTCCCACCATGCTGCACCCGAGTCAGTCCATGGCTGTATAATCCGACAGATCTTCAGGGGCGGGGCGCCCCTTTTCCACCTTTCTTGACGGATTCCGGCGGCGTCTCGCCGGTACCCACCGGTTCGGTTGGCAGTACTCATCAGGCCCCACTACTTCCATTTGCGGGCATGCTGCGCAACATGTGCCTGAAGTTTGCAAAAAAAAGTAATAAACCGGGTCAACTGTGTTCGCTTTTTTCGGGTCTTCGCTGTTTGTGCGCGGAGTGGTTACACCGGGCGAATAACTCTTCAATCCTCCTTGAAAACGAAAAGGCCATCCCCATTACAGGGAGTGAATAGTTACGGATGTAACTTTGCATTCAACGTTAACAAATGGAGTAAAGAAGATGAAAAAATCGATTGCTGCACTGCTGCTTTTAACCCTGGGAACATCCTCTGTTGGGTGGGCGACCTCGACGTCGGACAGCGACACCCTGTCGCATGCGGACTCTGCCGCCACAAAGGAGGCTGTCAAGCAGGAGGAACGAAAACAGACTGATCTGCTGACGAAGGCCAACACCGCCGTTACACAGGGCATGGAGCTGGTGGTCAAGGCTGTCAATCTGCTGGAGGAGAAAAAGGATGATGAGGCGTTGGGCGCTCTCGAGGCGGCCGTCGGCAAGTTTGAAGTGGCCATTGCTGCGGAGCCGGATCTGGCGCTGGCGCCGGTGGACAGCTACGTTATGCTGTTCGATCTGGTCGCTACACCAGATACTGTCCGGAATCAGCTAAAGGCGGTTAAAGAGCTGCTCGACGACGGGAAAGTACAGGATGCCAGAAAGCTGCTATCTACCCTGCGCGACGAGATGGAGATAAGCACCGTCTATATTCCTCTGGCTACCTACCCGGATGCCATCAAACTGGCGGTAAAATATTTGCGTGATAAAAAACGTGAGCAGGCTATCGCCACTCTCGATACCACGGTGAAATCACTGATCACCGAAACCACTGTCGTCCCTCAGGGCCTGATTCGTGCGAAGAGTCTGGTAGAGCAGGCGTCAAAGCTCGACAAGGAGAAGGACAAGGAGAAAATTCTCAACCTGGTGAAGGCGGCCCGCGAGCAGTTGGAGGTTACCACGCTGCTCGGGTATACCATTGAGTTCGATCAGTCCTATATCAACCTGAAAAAACAGATCGTGGCGCTGGAGAGCGAAATCAAGGGCAAGAACGTGGTCGAGAAACTGTATGAGAAACTGGCCGCTTCGTTTGCGGAGCTTCTGGAGAAGGAGAGTGCTTCCCCTCACAAGAAGTGATCTTCCCGTGACCTCCTTATTTCCGGATATCGGTGCCTGAACGGCGCCGGTATCCGGGCTTCGGGTTCGAATACAGGAGTAAACGAAAATGGAATCGACCAAACAAAACTCTTTGAACGCTTCCCGGGAACTTCCCCTCAAGTGGGGATGGCTGCTGGCCCTTGGCGTGCTGATGCTGGTTCTGGGCACCTTCGGCTTCTATCTCTCCACCTTTGTCACCTTGTCCACTGTGCTGGTGTTTGGCGCTTTCTATCTGGCGGCCGGTGTTCTCCAGATGGTTCAGGGAGTAAAAGCCAGGGAGAGCCGCTGGTCAGGCAGGTTGTTGCATTTTTCGGTCGCTATCGTCTATATGCTGGTCGGTGTATTGATATTCGTTGATCCCGTCGCAGCCTCACTGGGCATCACGTTAGCGCTTGCAGCCCTGTTTATCTTCATCGGTGGCATGCGTGTTTTCCATGCTCTCTCTTCAAGAAAAAAACAGCGGAAATGGGTTTTGCCCGTTACCGTGGGCATCATCGATCTGTTACTCGGTATCGTTATCATCGCCAGCTGGCCTTCCTCGGGGTTATGGGTGATTGGCCTGTTGGTATCTCTTGAGCTGATAATGAACGGTTGGTATCTCGTCGTTACTGCTCTCGCCGTAAAACAGAAAGGCGGTGAATCCTTGAACAAAACAGTAGAGGAGAAAAAATGATGGTAATGGCAGTCAGGCAGTTTGAGCGGCTCTTCCGGGAGGTGGCCTCGCTCGACATCGACAAAAGTGACCTCAAAAGGCTGGAGAATTTTATTGCGGAACGGCTTCGCGAACTGCTGGTTCGGGGCCAGGCCCTGGCGAAAATGAACGGGCGGGATCTCATCGAATATGCCGACCTGCCCGTTACTGCGGGACTGCAAAAAAACATCCAGGAGTTCAGAAAACTGGATGAAACACTTAATCTTTCCCCCATCCTGGACAAACTCTCCGGCCTTCCCCCGCTGGATCTGGATTATGCTGAATCCACCCTGCAGCATATTCCCGAGATAACCGGCGGCATGACCATCTCGCTTGCCAAAATTTTCCGCGTACTCGATGACGGGCTGAAAAACCCGGGCAGTGAGGAGTGGCAGAAGGTGGAGCGCATCTACGAGGTCCTCCTCTGAACGGGGCATCGATTGTACCGTCATGCAGCAAATAGAGGAGGAAACCCAATGTACCGAAAAGAGATTATCGAGTTTCTCAAGCATCAAACCTGCACGGTTAGTGGTCTGGCCAGAGAGTTCGAGGTCAAGCCTAGTACTCTTTCAAGGTAATAAATCAGGATTCAGCGCCCCTGTGGTGTTTCGCGGCAAGGCGCAGTGCGCAGGCAAGGGTTGTTCCCTTGTCAAGCACTGCAACACCGCGGTGGAACACCACAGGGGCGCCCGAAGGGTTGGCCTGTCAGCGTCCATGGCGGCGTTGCTCCTCTTGCAAAGGGCAACGGCCATTCGCTGCGAGGAGCGCCTTGCCCTGAACGCTGACAGACCAACTGAATCCTGATTTATTACCTTGAAAGAGTACTAGGGACATCGAGAAAGAGCTGGAGCACATCCGCAAGAGTGTCAAGACAGAGGGACTGAGGCTGAAAGTAACCCCCGCCCGATGCCGGAAGTGTGATTTCGTGTTTAACAAGGACAAGTTCGACAAACCGGGGAAATGTCCCAAATGCAAGTCAACCTGGATCAAGGAGCCGGAGCTGCATATTGGGTAGAGCCGACCGGGTTTGACGGCGTGTGGTTGCCAGGCGGTCTTTGAGCTTGATCATAACGTGTTCGTATGCTGCTGAAGGTCCTGGCTCCTGGCAAATGGTTGCTGTTGAAAAAAACCTCTCGACTTTTCTTGTAAAACCGGTGGGGATACGGTTGTATTTTGTTTATTCAGGCTACATCTTTAATCGATAGAGCCGGTGGTTGGGCCGCAATAGCCGGACTGTCTTCGTAAGGGTTGCCGGGTGAAGGAGCGGTATCATGAGGAGGGAACTATGGCTGTCTGCTTTATTTCTGCTGGCGCCCGTGGCGGTTTCCGCCACGGAGACCCTGGAGCAGGCCTGGGATGTCGCGCTGGCGGTTGACCACCGGCTCAGGGCGGTGCGAGAGAACAGCGGGGCGGCGGCGGAGAATCTGCAGGCGGCGGAGGCTGCCCGGCTTCCCCGATTATCGGTTCAGGCCGGCTATAGTGTTCTCGATACTGAACCGGCGGCCAGGGCGGAGCTTGGCCCCGCACCAATGCAGTTCCCTGTGGCGGAGAAAAACAGCCTCTCCTGGCAGGCGATGGCGACTCTGCCACTCTACACCGGCGGCCGTATCCGGGCCGGTATTGAGGCAGCGGGTGCCGCGCTTCAGGCCTCACAGATTCAGGAATCGGGTGAGAAGCTGGCTCTCAAGCTGAGGGTCGCAGAGGCCTATGTCAATGTACTGCGCGCCCGCCGGGGCGTGGCGGTTGCTGACAGCCATGTCAACAGTCTGAAGTCCCATGCGCGGGATGCGGAGAATCTCCACGAGCAGGGGATGGTGCCGCGCAACGACCTGCTGGCGGCGCAGGTGGCGCTGGCGGATGCCCGGCAGGCGGCGATAAAGGCGAAGAACGGTCTGGATCTGGCCCGTTCCGCCTACAACCGCTTGCTGGGCCGTCCGCTGGAGCAGATAGTGACGCTGGCGGATCTCCAACCTGAGTCCATCGCCGATCCCCTGCCACAACTGACCAGCCGCGCACTCAACCAGCGTCCCGAACTGCGTGTGCTCCAGGAGCGGATCCAGGCTCTCCAGCGGCAGGCAGCCGCCATTCGTGCCGAGACCGGCCCCCAACTCGCCCTCAGCGGCGGTTATGGTTATCAGCAGAACCGCTATCAGGTCCATGAGGGGCAGTGGCGGGTGGAACTGGGCATGCAGTGGCAGGTATTTGATGGCGGGCTGGTCCGGCACCGCGCCTCCGCCACCGGCCGGCAGGCCTCTGCGTTGCAGGCGCAGTATGATGAACTGAGTTCACTGGTGGCGCTGGAGGTACGGCAGCACTGGCTGGCGGTGGGGGAGACCCGGCAGCGGATCGGCGTGACCGAGCAGGCCATTGTTCAGGCCGAGGAGAACCTGCGTGTCAATCGTGATCGCTACGAGAACGGTCTCGCCACCAACAGCGAGGTGCTGGATGCCGAGACGCTGCGCACCCTTAGCGAGAGCAATCATGCCAATGCCATCTACGATGCGGTAGTGGCGATCCTGCGCCTGAAGCGGGCGGTGGGTGAACTGTAAGGAGCTGATGATGAGCAACCGTAGCCGCGCTGTTATTCTGCTGGCCCTTGTTCTGATTGTTGTGGTGGCGATCGGCTGGTGGTTCTGGTTCCGCTCCCAGCCGCTGCCAGAGGGGCTCATCCAGGCCAACGGCCGCTTCGAAGGGGATCACTACACCGTCGCCAGCCGCGTTCCGGGAAGGGTGGTGGCGCTGCTGGCGCGGGAAGGGGATGCCGTGACCAGGGGGCAGCTGCTGGTGCGGCTGGACGACGCCCGGCTCCGCGCCCGGCTGGATCAGGCGAGGCAGGCGGTGGCCGCTGCCGAGGCGGCGTTGCAGTCGGCGCAGAGCGCGGAGCGGCAGGCGCGGCGGGACCGGGATCGGCTGCGGAAACTGCATGCCAGAGAGACCGCCTCCCGGCAGGAGGCGGAGCAGGCGGAACTGGCCTGGCAGGTGGCCCGGGATCGGCTGGAGGCGGCCCGCGCCCGGCGCGATCAGGCGCGGGCCGGGGTGGCGGAGGTGGAGACGCTGCTGGATGACCTGGAGATCCACGCC
>WFVH01000017.1 GCA_015491735.1 Gammaproteobacteria bacterium | reverse complement strand
TAACTATTCAGCTCACCCCTGAAATTCGCCATTTCTGCGTTGAAAAATGGTCATTTACACGCGTAAACTCCCATTTTTCGCCTTGAACTGACGAATTTCAGGGGCAATCTGAACAGTTACCGGCTTGTTTCATGCTATGCTGAATAGTTACAACAGCTCAAGCCTTTCATCATACGCATGAACGGTGACATGACAACCAATCAATCCGGGAGGCACCGTATAAAGCCCCTGTTCTGTTACGAGGTCTTTGACCGGCGGTTCACTGTATTCGCGCGTCCGGTATTTTGGAGAGGTGCAGCAAGCGGCGCCCTTCTCATGAGATTCCCCCGATTGGCCGGAAGCCATCGCGCCAGGTGATCCTCGCGCACAGGGAATTGGGTTTTATCGCCCATCGGGGGCGAGCCGCTACGCCAAATTTTGTCTGGCCTCCACCTTGCCCGCTTTTCAATCAACAAGTTGTGTTTACTACTCTGCTTCCAAATCGAGGAAGTTCCGTAGTTGGTCAGAGCGGGCAGGGTGGCGCAGTTTGCGGAGAGCCTTGGCCTCAATCTGGCGGATGCGTTCGCGGGTGACATCAAACTGTTTGCCCACCTCTTCCAGGGTATGGTCGGTATTCATGTCGATACCAAAACGCATGCGTAGAACTTTTGCCTCACGAGCAGTGAGACCCTCCAAAACATCCCGGGTCGCTTCCCGCAGCGCAGAAGAGTTGGCAGATTCGCTGGGTGACTCGATATTTTGATCCTCAATAAAATCACCCAGATGCGAGTCTTCGTCGTCTCCAATGGGTGTCTCCATGGAGATCGGCTCCTTGGCGATTTTCAGCACCTTGCGAATTTTGTCCTCCGGCATCTCCATCTGTTCGGCCAGCTCTTCCGGTGTTGCCTCCCGGCCCATTTTTTGCAGCATCTGGCGCGAGATCCGGTTAAGTTTGTTTATGGTTTCAATCATGTGTACCGGGATGCGGATGGTTCTCGCCTGATCTGCAATGGAGCGGGTAATGGCTTGACGAATCCACCAGGTGGCGTATGTCGAGAACTTGTACCCCCGGCGGTATTCGAATTTGTCTACCGCCTTCATCAATCCGATATTGCCTTCCTGAATGAGATCCAGGAACTGCAGCCCGCGGTTGGTATATTTTTTTGCGATAGATATGACCAGCCGCAAGTTGGCTTCCACCATCTCTTTTTTTGCGCGCCGCGCCTTGGCCTCGCCGATGGACATCTTGCGGTTGATCTCTTTGATGTCGCCAATTCTCATGCCGCACTCTTTTTCAAGCGCCGCCAGTTTTTCCTGCGCGCAGCGGATCTCCTCTGAAAAGTGCTCCAGTACTCCGGAGTAGTCTTCATCCGCATTGATGAGCTGCTCCAACCATTCCTGGTTGGTTTCATTCTCGGGGAACGAGGACAGAAATATCTTGCGCGGCATATGCGCCTTGTTTACACAGATATCCATGATGAGGCGTTCATGGGTCCGGATTCTTTCCACCATCGCCCGCAGGTTGCTTGCCAGAACGTCCGCAAAGCGGGGAGTTAGTTTCAACTCCATGAATATTTCCGCAATCTGTTCTCTCAGCTCTACGACTTTCGTATCCGTGTAGCCGTGGCGGGATGCGCGCTTCATCGCTTTTTCATGCAGCTTGCCAAGGCGTTCCAGATGGGCGCGTATCTCTTCCGGATCCGGTCCGGTGTCGGGTTCCACCTCTTCGCCATCTTCCGCTGCAACAGCGGGTTTGGGAATGGCATCTTCGGGTTCCGAATAGTCGGCGAAACCTTTGATGATCTCCCGCAGCCGAGTCTCTCCGGTCTCCACTTGCTGATAGTTACGCAGCAGCTCTTCCGTCGTTCCGCTGTACAGCGCCAAGGCCGAGAACATCTGATATGTCCCCTCCTCGATGCGCTTTGCAATGGCAATCTCGCCTTCGCGGGTCAACAGCTCCACCGCTCCCATTTCGCGCATGTACATGCGTACGGGATCTGTCGTGCGGCCGAACTCGGCATCCATGGTGGCGAGAGCGGCAGCCGCGGCTTCGGCGGCATCTTCATCGGTCGTTACCCGATCGGCCAGCAGCAAGGCGTCTGCATCAGGAGCCGTTTCGTACACCGCGATGCCCATATCATCAATCATGGCGACAACGTCTTCAATCTGCTCAGGCTCGACGATGTCGTCCGGCAGATGGTCATTGACTTCGGCATAGGTCAGGTAGCCCTGTTCTTTGCCTTTGGCAATCAACAACTTGATTTGTGATTCCTGTTTGTCCTGATTCATGGATCGCTCTGGCACCTCTCGGTGTAAACTTAACATCCCATTATACCATTATTCCCGGGGGTAATGCAAGTAAAAGTTTCTGATTCCGGGCAATTTGAGGTGCTGGCCTACTGTTTGTGGCCTTTCAGTAGCCGTTGTAACTCCTCCTTCTCTTCCTGGGAGAGTGCTTCCGTATCCGCCTTGACCAGCAGCTCTTCGGTGCGCAGCTCCTCGATCCGCTGTTCCAGGCGCCTCAATGCCCCTTTGAATTCAGCCTCCAGCCCGGTTCTGTCGTCAAATGGCGGCTTCCATTGTGCCAGTTTGGCCAGATAGTGCCCCTCGCTCCGATCACGCCAGCGCTCCAGTATGGCACCGGCGTTCAGTTCCGGATTGGCCTGGAGCAGCTCCAGCATCTCGGTTAGCAGATTGGCTCCTGCGCCACCGATTTTGCGGAAGCGCCGGGGGTTCTCCGCCAACGGCGCCAAACCGGGATACTGTAACAGCAGTGCTATCATCAACCGCAACGGAGAAGGTGTGTTTTTTGCGCGGTTTCCAGTGAATAGCTGTTTTTTCCCGATGGCTTTGCCATGGGTTGCCTTCCGGTTGTCAGCGCCCAGTTTGACCGTTTCAAGCCGGCTCAGTTCCCTTAGTCGCGCCACCATCATTTCCCGCAGTACCCCTGGCCGCATACGCAGCAAGTGGGGGCGGGCAAGTTCAACCAGCCGGGCACGGCCTTCGATAGTGGATATATCGGTTTGTGTCATCAGGTGGTCGAAAAAAAAGGTTGACAGTGTGACCGATTTCGCAATTCGTGTTTCAAAGCCCTTGCGGCCCTCTTGTTGAATCTGGCTGTCGGGGTCTTCGCCCTCGGGGAGAAACAGAAAGCTGATCTGATGTCCTCCCCGTATTTCAGGGATGGCGATCTCCATTGCCCGTACGGCGGCTTCCCGGCCCGCCCGGTCACCATCGAAGCAGAATACGATTTCAGGGACGATGCGAAACAGGCGTCTCAGATGCTCCTGCGTCGTGGCGGTACCCATGGTGGCAACGGTATAGCCAATGCCGTGCTGGGCCAGAGATACCACGTCCATATAGCCTTCGACGATGACGATTCTTTCCAGTTTTCGCACCGCTTTGCGGGCCTGATAAAGACCGTAGAGTTCCAGTCCTTTATGGAATACCGGGGTTTCAGGTGAGTTCAAATATTTGGGAGGGGTGTCTCCAAGGGCTCTTCCGCCAAAGCCAACAACCCGTCCCCGCATGTCCCGGATCGGGAAGATGATGCGGTTGCGGAACCGGTCGTAGTGTTTGCCTTGTTCCTTTTCGATTATCAGACCGGCTTCTCTCAACAGATTGATTTGTTCCCTGTTTTTACCAAGCGTCCGTAGCAGGTTGTCCCAGCCAGGGGGGGCAAAGCCTATTTCGAATGCGGCCGCGGTTTCTCCGGTCAGAGCTCTTTGTTTCAGATAGTCAATGGCGCTTGGTGCTTTGGGGTGGTGATGCAACTGCTGGTGGAACCATGCGGCCGCTTCTTCCAGCAGGGGGTAAAGGGTGGGGCTGTCCTGCCGCTGGTCGTGAACAGGAAAGCTGTCGGCTGGCATGGGCATGTTGGCGCGTTCGGCCAACTCCTGGAGCGCGTCGATGAACTCCACATGCTCGTAGTCCATAAGAAAGCCCAAAGCGGTTCCATGGGCTCCGCAGCCGAAACAGTGAAAGAACTGTTTGGCCGGGCTGACGGTGAAGGAGGGGGTTTTCTCTTCATGGAAGGGACAGCAGGCTGTGAACTCCCGGCCGGCTTTTTTCAAGGGTACAAACTCGTTGATCAGCTCGACGATGTCTGTGCGGGACATCAGCTCATCGATGAATTGCTGGGGAATTCGGCCGGCCATGGCTTCATTGTAGCGCAACGGCGGTTAAAGCGATCCCGGTCATCGTTCGCGTTCGGGTTACTGAGACAAACGGCAAGCGTTGGGGGAGGCTGGTACTCCGTCAAGGTGATAACCTGGGATGCAGAGTTTCCCAAACCGGCCAAGGCAAGGCGCAGTCCGCCGGGAATGGCATGCCCTTTTCAAGGAGTGCAACGCAGCATTGGCCGGTTTGGGGCGCTCCCTTCGGGCCGGTCAGGAAGCGGTCATCTGCGGTGTTGCGCTCCCTTGAATTAGCTATGGCCAGTCCTGCGGTCGCGCGCCTGGCAGCTAACCGCTTCCTGACCGGCTGCACCCCAGGTTATCACCTTGACGGAGTACTAGGAGCGCCACCCCGTTATGCCTGGGTCCGGGTTTGGTTACAGCTCCGGGTTTATGAGAGTAGCGCCTTGACCTTGGCGCTGACGGCCGCCAGGTCAGCACGCCCTTGAAGCCGGGGTTTGAGCAGTTCCATTACCTTGCCCATCTGTTTTAACGTGGTTGCGCCTGCGGAGTCGATCGCATCCCTGATCAGCGTTTCTATTTCGGTTTCGCCAAGTGTGGCAGGGAGATATGCTTGAATGATTTTCAGTTCATATCGCCCCTCTTGCTCGAGCGTTTCCCGATGGGCCATCCGGTACTGTTCGATGGCTTTGCGCCACTGTTTGGCCATTTTTTCCAGCAGACCGACGATTTCGCTGTCATCCAGTTCACGGCGTTCGTCGATCTCACGCTGTTTGATAGCGGCGAGGATCAAGCGGATGGTCGACAGGCGCTGTTTCTCTTTGGCGCGCATGGCGGATTTCATGTCATCCGTTATGCGTTTTTTCAGCGGGGAAAGACTGGAAGCCATGCAACGTTTCCGGTGGTGCTTCAACCGTTAATACAGTCGCCGCTGTTTGGCCGCTTCCCGATACAGCTTCTTCTGGTGGCGTTTTACGGCGGCGGCTTTTTTCCGTTTGCGCTCGGTGGTCGGTTTTTCATAGAATTCGCGGCTGCGCACCTCGGAAAGAATGCCCGCTTTTTCGCATGCGCGTTTGAAGCGCCGCAGGGCAATGTCGAATGGTTCGTTTTCTCTAACGCGGACTGATGGCATCTAAACTCCTCTTTTTCTCCCAAATTGATGGATTGCTGTTTGTGAATCCATAGCCACAAACGATTAATTCTAACCTTGCGGCGGCAGAATTGCAAAAACGGAGCGCTGCGATTTCCGGTAGAATAGCTGTTATGCGAGTTTTAGGTATAGAAACCTCCTGCGATGAGGCCGGAGTGGCGGTTTACGATAGCAGTTCCGGTTTGCTGGGGCACGCCTTGCACAGCCAGGTTGCGATGCATGCCAGGTTTGGCGGCGTCGTGCCGGAGCTTGCCTCGCGTGATCACGTGCGGAAGTTGTTACCCTTGTTGCGGGAACTGGATTTCAGGGCGGATACAATCGATGGCGTTGCTTACACCGCCGGGCCAGGATTGATTGGTTCGTTGCTGGTGGGGGCTTCCATCGGACGCGCACTTGCCTGGGCATGGAACGTGGCAGCAGTCGAAGTTCATCACATGGAGGGGCACCTGCTGGCTCCGATGTTGGAAGAGGAGTCTCCCGAATTTCCGTTTGTTGCCCTGCTGGTGTCGGGTGGGCATACCCAGTTGGTTCGGGTGGGAGGCGTCGGGGATTATTCGTTGTTGGGCGAATCGCTGGATGACGCCGCCGGAGAAGCTTTCGACAAGACGGCGAAGCTGTTGGGGCTGGGATATCCCGGCGGGCCGGCTTTGGCGCGGCTGGCGGAGCAGGGCGATCCTGACAAATTTCGTTTCCCCCGCCCGATGACCAATCGGCCGGGGCTGGACTTCAGCTTTAGTGGACTGAAAACCTTTGCTCTGAACACGTTGCAAAGGCATCGTGATGAGCCGGGTATTCACGCGGATATCGCCCGTGCTTTTCAGGATGCGGTGATCGATACGCTTATCATCAAAAGCCGCCGGGCGTTACGGCAGACGGGATTACGGCATCTGGTGGTTGCCGGCGGCGTGAGCGCCAACAGCGTACTGCGTGATCGCCTCAAGGTGGTGGTTGATGAGGTGGATGGCCAGGTGTGGTATCCCCGTCCAGCGTTTTGCACCGATAACGGGGCGATGATTGCCTATGCGGGTTGCCAGCGTTTATTGGCGGGAGAGCGGCAGCCGTTGGCCATTGGGGTCAGGGCGCGCTGGCCTCTGGCCGGGTTGACGATTCGGCGGTGAAACAATCAGGGTGACCGGGCAAGTCGGGCAGCAAGGCGCAAGCTTTTGACAAGGGAGCCGGCGCAGCGGCATGTGCGGTGGCCGAGCCGCTTGTCAAGCATGACTACCGGGTTAGCAACTCCTTTAGTCCCAGCACATCCTGCATGTCGAACAGGCCGTGCTTCTGTTTCATCACCCACTCGGCTGCCCGGATGGCGCCGTTGGCAAAAGTCATGCGGCTGGATGCCTTGTGAGCAATCTCTACCCGTTCACCGGTTCCGGCGAACATGACGGTATGTTCGCCAACAATGTCGCCGGCACGGATGGTTTCAAATCCGATGGTGTGGCGATCACGTTCGCCGGTGTTGCCGTGGCGGCCGTAGACGGCGCATTCGGCCAGATTCCGGCCCAGCGCGTCCGCAACGACTTCACCCATGCGTAACGCGGTTCCTGACGGGGCATCCACCTTGTGGCGGTGGTGAGCTTCGATAATCTCGATATCCACTTCGTCACCCAGTACCCGCGCGGTCAACTCCAGAAGCGACAGGCAGAGGTTGACGCCGATACTCATATTGGGAGCCAGGACGATGGCGATCTCTTCGGCGGTTGCCTCTATTTCCCGGCGCTGGATATCGCTGAATCCGGTTGTGCCGATAACCATTCGTTTGCCGGTCTGGCGGCAGCGGGCGAGATTGGACATGGTTACGTCCGGGCGGGTGAAATCGATGAATACATCGTAGTCATGACGAATGGCGCAAGGATCACTGTTGATGATGACACCCATCTCGCCAATCCCCGCCACCTCGCCAGCATCACTTCCAACCAGCGGACTGTCCGGATGTTCGAGCGCGGCCCCGAGCGTTGTTGTCGGAGATTGCTGACACGCTTCCGCCAGGCTACGTCCCATGCGCCCCCCGGCGCCACCAATTGCTATTCTCGTCATAGGTATGCTAGCCAGTCAAATCATCGAAGAATTTTTTTACCCCATCCAGCCATGAGTGGGTTTTCGGCCGGTGAGTATGGGCGTTTTCCGCCATCGAGCGTTCGAATTCGCGTAACAGCTCTTTCTGTTCACGATTGAGGTTGACCGGGGTCTCCAGTACCACCTTGCAGATGAGATCACCGGTTGCTCCACCCCGAACCGGGGATACTCCTTTGCCTCGCAACCGGAACTGTTTCCCGCTTTGGGTTTCGGGAGGGATTTTCAGTTTGACATTGCCGTCGAGGGTGGGAACCTCCAGTTCACCTCCCAATGCCGCGGTGGTGAAGCTGATCGGTACTTCGCAGTAGAGGTCATTGTCGCGGCGTTGAAAAATAGGGTGTGGCCGGATATGGATCTGCACATACAGATCGCCTGCCGGTCCGCCATTCTCCCCGGCTTCGCCCTCGCCACTCAAGCGAATGCGATCACCCTCATCGACGCCGGCAGGAACCTTGACCGACAACGTCTTGTTCTCCTGAACACGCCCTTCACCGTGGCATGCGCTGCAGGGATCAGTAATAATCTGCCCCCGGCCATGGCAGCGCGGACAGGTTTGCTGAACAGAAAAAAATCCCTGCTGAATCCGTACCTGGCCCTGGCCACCACAGGTGGGGCAAGCGGTTGGTTGGCTGCCGGGTTTGGCTCCACTGCCATCACAACGGCTACACGCCACTGTCGTTGGATAGCGGATTTTAACCGTGGTGCCGCGGACGGCGTCTTCCAGATTCAGCTCAAGCTGATAGCGCAGATCGGCACCGCGATAGGCCCGGTTTTCGCTGCTGCGGCCGCTCCCGAAAATGTCGCCGAATACGTCACCGAATATATCGCTGAAACCGCCAGCTCCAGCATGAAATCCATCCCCCCCCGCGGAGGCGCCAACACCGGCATGACCAAACTGATCATAGGCCGCCCGTTTTTGACTGTCGGAGAGTACCTCGTAGGCCTCTTTGGCCTCCTTGAATTTCCCTTCTGCACTTTTGTCGTCTGGGTTCCGGTCAGGGTGATATTTCATCGCCAGGCGTTTGAACGCCTTTTTGATCTCGGCTTCGCTGGCGTTCCTGTCCACCCCCAGAACCTGGTAGTAATCGCGTTTTGACATAATGTTGTTTTGGTTGAACAAGCTAACGACAGATACGGCATCACCGCCGTATCTGTCGCATGGGGTCTTAGACTACAGTTGTATTATTGTATTATTTTTTGCCGTCGTCTTTGATTTCCTCGAACTCGGCATCAACGACATCTTCATCCTTGGCGGACTCGGCAGCAGTTTCCGCCTGGCTATCCGGCGCAGCCTCTCCTTCCGGCTGCTGCCGGGCGTACAGGCGTTCAGCCATTTTACCGGATGCCTCGGTGAGTTTCTGGATTTTTGCCTCGATTTCATCCTTGCTATCACCTTTCATCGCCTCTTCGAGCTCTGAAATGGCCGTTTCGATGTTGGTTTTTTCACCGGCCTCCAGTTTGTCACCCAGTTCATCCATGGATTTGCGTGTGGAATGAATCAAGGTGTCAGCCTGATTACGGGCATCGACCAGTTCATGGAATTTGCGATCTTCTTCGGCATGAGCTTCGCCATCCTTGATCATCTTTTCAATTTCTTCCTCGCTCAGGCCACTGGAAGCCTTGATAACGATGGACTGCTCCTTCCCGGTCGCCTTGTCCTTGGCCGACACATGCAGAATGCCGTTGGCGTCGATGTCGAAGGTGACTTCGATCTGAGGTACTCCGCGAGGTGCAGGCGGAATGTCGGTCAGGTCGAAACGCCCCAGTGATTTGTTGCCCGATGCCATTTCGCGCTCCCCTTGCAGCACGTGAACGGTTACGGCGGTCTGGTTGTCATCGGCTGTAGAGAATACTTGTGTCGCCTTGGTGGGAATGGTGGTGTTTTTCTCAATCAGCTTGGTCATTACACCGCCCATGGTCTCGATGCCCAGAGACAGGGGGGTAACATCCAGCAGCAGCACATCCTTGACCTCGCCGCCCAGCACACCGCCCTGAATGGCGGCACCCATGGCCACCGCTTCATCCGGATTGACATCCTTGCGCGGCTCCTTGCCGAAAAACTCCTTGACTGCCTCCTGCACCTTGGGCATGCGGGTCTGTCCACCCACCAGGATGACGTCATCGATGTCGGAGGCTTTTAAACCGGCGTCCTTGAGCGCCACTTTGCAGGGCTCGATGGTGCGGCTGATCAGATCACTGACCAGGGATTCCAGCTTGGCGCGGGTCATCTTGATGTTCAGGTGCTTGGGTCCCGAGGCGTCTGCCGTTACGTAGGGCAGATTGATATCGGTCTGCTGGCTGGATGAGAGTTCGATCTTGGCCTTTTCCGCTCCCTCTTTCAGGCGCTGCATGGCCAGGGGATCGCCGCGCAGGTCGATACCCTGCTCTTTCTTGAACTCGTCGGCCAGATAGTCAATTAGCCGTTTGTCAAAATCCTCACCACCGAGAAAAGTGTCACCATTGGTGGAAAGCACTTCAATCTGGTGTTCGCCGTCAATCTCGGCCAGCTCGATGATAGAGATGTCAAAGGTTCCACCCCCAAGATCATATACCGCGATTTTGGCATCACCCCGTTTTTTGTCCATGCCGTAGGCAAGAGCAGCGGCAGTGGGTTCGTTGATGATTCGTTTGACCTCCAGGCCGGCGATTTTGCCAGCATCCTTGGTTGCCTGCCGCTGGGAGTCGTTGAAATAGGCCGGTACGGTAATAACCGCCTCTGTCACCTCTTCACCGAGATAGTCTTCGGCAGTTTTTTTCATTTTCATCAGGACGCGCGCGGAGATTTCGGGAGGAGCCAGCTTTTTCCCGTTGACCTCCACCCACGCATCACCGTTATCGGCCTTGATGATCTTGTAGGGAACCAGTTCAATGTCTTTCTGTACCTCTTTATCATCAAATTTGCGGCCGATCAGGCGTTTGATGGCAAACAGCGTGTTATTGGGGTTGGTTACCGCCTGCCGTTTGGCTGACTGACCCACCAGCACCTCGCCGTCATCGGTATAAGCAACAATAGACGGTGTGGTGCGATCGCCTTCACTGTTTTCTATTACCCGCGGCTTGCCACCTTCCATCACGGCAACGCAGGAGTTGGTGGTGCCCAAGTCAATACCGATGATTTTACCCATGTTTATTTTCTCCAGTTAAAAGTTCGACTAATAGGGAATGTTGGGGAGGCTGTTGTAAATTTCAACCTGAGACTGCCGGCTCCGGCCTAGCTCCCCTGTTTTGTTACAACGACCATTGCCGGCCGGATCAGGCGGTCGTTGAGCAGATAACCTTTCTGCATCACCGTCAGCACCGTATTGGGTTCGGCCTCTTCCGAAGGAACGGCAGACATCGCCTGATGCAATTCCGGATCGAATGGCTCGCCTTCGGGGTCTATCTCCTTGACGCCAAACTTCTCCAGCACGCCCTGAAGCATTTTCAGTGTCAGCTCGGTTCCCTCGCGCAGCCTGGCCACCGATTCACCGGCCTCTTCCGTTGCCGCTGCTACGCCCATTTCCAGACTATCCTTGACCGGCAGCAGCTCCTGTACAAATTTCTCCAGCGCATACTTGTGGGCATTCTCCAGTTCCCGCAGGTTGCGTTTGCGCAGGTTTTCCAGCTCCGCCTGCAGGCGGAGCACCTGATTCCAGTGATCGTCCGCCTTGCTGCGGGCATCTTCCAGCAGCAACTGCAGTTCCTCTGGTGAAGGGGGCGCTTTTCCTTCCTGCTCTTCCGTTTTGGCGGTCTCTTCCCTGCTGCTGTCGAATTCCATTTCGGGATGGGGTTGCTTTTCTGTTTCAGACATTGTGTTCTCCAGAGAGATGAAGTTTTTTGAGCATCAGTATAATGGGGGCTACCTGCTGTTATTCAAGGCGGCGCCAAGCAGCTTGGCGGTAACATCCACGATAGGGATGACCCGCTCGTAGTTCAAGCGCGTCGGGCCAATGACACCAAGTACTCCGACCGTCTTCCCTTCTACCGAATAGGGTGCGGTGACGAAGCTGCAGCCGTCGAACACCTTGTATCCGGACTCCTCTCCGATAAAAATCTGGATTCCCTGGGCGGAAGTTGCTTGTTCCAGCAGGCTCAGCACCTTGTGTTTGCGTTCGAAGGCATCGAAAAGGCGCTGCAGCTTTTCCATATTCGCCATCTCGGCGTACTCCATCAGATTGGACTGGCCGTCGAGGAGGTAGTCATCTGTTTTACCCGCCTCTTCTCCAAAGGCGTGTTCAGCCATCTCGACGGCCGTTACCATGAAATCATTGACCGACTTTCTCGCTGAGCGCAGCTCATCCAGCAGCGCACTGTGGATGGCCTGCGGACTCTGGCCGGCAAATTTGTCATTGAGATAGTTCGCCGCTTGCTGCAACTCGGATGGGGTGTAGGGGCGGTTGACATGAATGATGCGGTTTTGCACCTCCTTTTCATTGACCACCCAGATTACCAATATCCGGTTGTCCTGCAAGGGCAGGAACTCGATATGCCGGAAGGTTGACTGATCGTGGCGCGGCAGCATCACCATTCCCGCCAGCCGGGTTACGGAGGAGAGCAGTGTCGAGGCGCTGTGCAGCAACCCCGGCAGCGTGTCATCCGGATTGAGTTCGCTCATGAACTTGCCGATTTGCTGTTCGTCCAGTGGTTCGACACTCAACAGCGTATCAACGAAAAAACGGTAACCCTGTGTGGTGGGAATTCGCCCGGCGGACGTGTGTGGTGACATGACCAACCCCTGCGCTTCGAGATCAGCCATGATATTGCGTACGGTGGCGGCGCTGACCCCCAGCCCGGATGCTTCCACCAGGGCGGCGGAACCCACCGGTTGCCCCTCCTTGATGTATCGTTCCACCAGGGTTTTGAACAGTTGTTGCGCACGCACGCCAATGGCGGTCTCTTTTGCCACGGGAAACTCAGACCTCTCATTCGAAAAAACCCGGGGATCTTAGCACTCAATAAGCGCGAGTGCTAAGAGAAGTTACCAATTCGCTCGGTACGGGTCAAGAACATTGGTTGGCGCAGGCGGCGTATCGTGCTAACGTTGAGCGGTTGGCGGAGGACTTCATGCAGAAAAACAGCTTTTCAACCATCGGCTTAATCGGCAAATACGGCGACTCCTGCGTCGAGGACACCTTGACCCGGCTGGTGGGCTATCTGGGCCACCGCACCTTGACGGTTTTGCTGGACGAGGCCACTGCCGAGGTGGTTCCCGCTCTCGGTCTGGAGACGGTCAACCGGGATGAACTGGGCAGCCGTTGCGATCTGATCATCGTGGTGGGCGGGGACGGAACCCTGCTGAATGCGGTTCGCTCGCTGGCCAGGTTCGGGGTGTCTCTACTGGGTATCAACCTCGGGCATCTGGGTTTTCTTGCGGATATTTCGCCTGACTGCATGGCGGACTGTCTGGATGAGGTGTTGTCGGGGAACTATCAGGAGGAGCAGCGCTGCCTGCTGCATGCCGCCATCGTGCGCGACGGTGAGGTGATAACCGAGAGTAATGCTTTCAATGATGTGGTGGTCCACAAGTGGGATATTGCACGCATGATCGAGATGGAAACATCGATCAACGGTGTCTACGTCAATACTATCCGAGCGGATGGATTGATCGTCTCCACTCCCACCGGCTCCACCGCCTATGCGCTGTCCGGTGGTGGCCCCATTCTCTATCCCAGTCTGGAGGCGCTGGTGCTGGTTCCCATCTGCCCCCACACCATGAGCAACCGGCCCATCGTGGTGCATAGCAGCAGCGTGGTCGAAGTAGTCGTTGCGGAACACAGCCAGCCCTATGCCCAGGTAACCTGTGACGGCCAGGTCAATCTCGGGTTGGCGGCAGGCGATCAGGTGGTGATCCGAACCGCCCCGCGGCCGGTACGGCTGATCCATCCGGCGCGACACGACCATTTTGAACTGTTGCGCGCCAAGCTGCATTGGGGCAGGCGTCTGGCTTGACTGCGGCACAATCATGTTGAGCCATCTTCAAATCCGTGACTTTGCCCTGGTTGAGCGGCTCGAACTGGAGCTGAAACAGGGGATGACCGTGCTCACCGGGGAGACCGGGGCGGGAAAATCCATTCTGCTGGATGCGCTCGGCCTTGCGTTGGGGAATCGCGCCGATACCGGTCTGGTTCGTCACGGCGCCAGCCGCGCCGAGATCAGTATTGAATTCGAGCTGACCGATCGTCCGGACGTGTGGGAGTGGCTGGCGTCGCATGATCTGGAAGATGAAACCGTTTGCCAGATCCGCCGTATTGTCAAAACTGATGGCCGTTCCCGCGGTTATATCAATGGCCGCACGGCGCCACTGCAACTGTTGCGCGAGTTGGGCGGGATGCTGGTGGATATCCACGGTCAGCATGAACATCAATCACTGTTGCGCCGGGATATGCAGCGCCAGGTGCTGGATGGCTTTGCTGGACACGGCAAGCTGCTGGCAGAGCTGGCTGTGCTGCACCGCAACTGGCGAACGTTGCAGGACAGACTGGAACGGCTACGGCAGGCAGACAGGGATCGGGATTCGCGATTGGGGCTGATCAGTTACCAGGTGCGGGAACTGGAGGCGCTGGGGCTGGAGGTTGGCGAGCTGGCCGATCTGGAGCAGGAGCACCGGCGTTTGGCCAATGCCAGCCAGTTGCTGGAGGAGTGCCAGCAGGTGGTTGATCTCCTGTACGAAAATGAGGATATCTCCATCTCCTCCCTGCTGGGACAAGCCAGCCAGCGGCTGGAGTCTGCGCTACAGGTTGATGGCTCCCTGCAGAGCGCCAGGGAGCTGCTCTCCAGCGCGATAATCCAGGTAGAGGAGGCCGCCGGTGAATTACGCCGCTATTGCGCGGATGTCGAGTTGAATCCCGAACGTCTCAGCTGGGTGGAGGAGCGTTTGGCCACCATCTATGAACTGGCGCGCAAACACCATGTCGAGGCGGAACAGCTTGCCGCCCTGCTACCCTCGCTAACGCAGCAACTGCAGGAACTTGAACAGATGGATGCCCGTCTGGCTGAACTGCAACTGGCCATCGAAACAGCCGTGAGTGAGTACGGCGCACTGGCCGGCAAGCTCAGCGCCAGCCGCCGCAAGGCAGCCAGCAAACTGGGCAAGGCGGTTACCGCCAACATGCAGCAGCTGGGGATGGAGGGGGGGTGCTTCGAGGTTCGGCTGGTTCCGCTGGCGTCTGCCGGGTTGTCTCTGCTGGGCCGGGAGAGGGTTGAGTTCTGGGTCAGCGCCAATCCGGGGCAGCCATTGAAACAGTTGTCCAAGGTGGCCTCCGGTGGCGAACTGGCCCGCATCAGCCTGGCCATCCAGGTATTGACGGCGCAAAGCGCCAGCATCCCGACTCTGATATTCGATGAGGTGGATGTGGGCATTGGCGGGCGTGTGGCAGAGATCGTCGGGCGTCAGCTACGCGCGTTGGGGAGATATTGTCAGGTTCTCTGCGTGACCCATCAACCGCAGGTGGCGGCCGTTGCCCACCACCACCTGCAAATCAGCAAGGAGAGCAGCGGCGGCCAGACGCGTACCCGGGTACAATCGCTGGACAGCGAGCGGCGCGTTACCGAACTGGCACGCATGCTGGGGGGGGTTGAGATGACCGAGCAAACCCTTTCCCATGCACGGGAGATGATCGAGCGGGGGATGGCGGGTGAATAGTCTGTAACTATTCAGCTTACCCCTGAAATCCGCCATTTCTGCGTTGAAAAATGGTCATTTACACGCGTAAACTCTCATTTTTCGCCTTGAACTGACGAATTTCAGGGGCAACCTGAACAGTTACCGGCTTGTTTCATACTATATGCTGAATAGTTACAATAGTCTATCCGCCATTATCTGCACAACAGTTTGTCCACTTTTTGAAAACCGCGTGGCAATTTGCGGCCGCGGCGGCCACGTTCGCCGATGTAGTACGTCAGATCCCCCCCTTTGAGATTGATATGGCGTCTGCCGGCATGGATGGTCAGGCTCCCTCCGGGCGGAACGGCAGCCACGCCCTTCACAAACTCCTCCCGCGCAGCCAGTCCGGCAGGTGAGATGCCGATCATCTTGTTGCCCTTGCCGCGCGCCATCTGCGGCAGCTCGCTGACCGGAAACAACAGCAGCCGCCCGTCGCTGGTGACCACAGCCACCATCCCATCTTCGGTGCCGAGTTCCACTGGCGGCAGGGCGGCTGCATTGTCGGGCAGGGTCAGTACGCTCTTGCCCGCTTTGTTCTTGGCGTAAAGATCGCCCAGGCGGGCAATGAATCCGTAACCGGCGTCCGATGCCAGCAGGTAACGCTTGTCTGCCGCTCCCAGCATGACAGACTGAAAGCTGGTGCCGGCGGGAGGCGCGATCCGGCCAGTCAGCGGCTCGCCGTGGCCGCGCGCGGAAGGCAACTGGTGAACCGCCAGGGAGTATGTTCGGCCGGTGGAGTCCAGGAATACCGCCTGTTCGTTGCTGCGGCCGATGGCGCTGGATTTGAACCGGTCGCCAGCCTTGTAGCTCAGGCTCTCCACATCCACCTCATGGCCCTTGGCGGCGCGCACCCAACCCTTTTCAGACAGTATCACCGTTACCGGTTCGGCGCTGAACAAAGCGGTCTCGTCCAGCGCCCGGGCGGCGCTGCGCTCCACCAGCGGCGAGCGGCGCTGATCACCATATTTCTCCGCATCCGCCTGCAGCTCATTGCGGATCAATGTTTTCAACCGGCGGTCTGATCCGAGGATTTTTTCCAGCTCGTCACGCTCCGCTGCCAGCTCATCCTGCTCGCCGCGGATTTTCATCTCTTCCAGTTTCGCCAGATGACGCAACTTGAGTTCCAGAATTGCCTCCGCTTGCTGGTCGGAGATGCCGAAGCGCTGCATCAGCACCGGTTTCGGCGCATCCTCGTTGCGGATTATGGCAATCACTTCATCGATATTGAGGTAGGCAACCAGCAGTCCCTCCAGTATGTGCAGCCGGGTCAGTACCTTGTCGAGGCGATACTGCAGGCGGCGGCGTACTGTCGCGGTCCGGAACTGCAGCCACTCGACCAGCATCTCGCGCAGGTTTCTGATCCGCGGGCGGCCATCCAGGCCGATGACGTTCATGTTGACCCGGTAGCTGCGCTCCAGATCGGTGGTGGCGAACAGATGCGCCATCAGCCGTTCCACATCCACCCGGCTGGATCGTGGCGTAATCACCAGCCGGGTGGGGTTTTCGTGGTCTGACTCATCACGCAGATCTTCCACCAGCGGCAGCTTTTTGGCCTGCATCTGGGCCGCAATCTGCTCCAGCACCTTGGCTCCGGAGACCTGGTGCGGCAATGCGGTGATGACGATGTCGCCATTTTCCCGTCTGTAGCAGGCGCGCATCCGCATGCTGCCACTGCCGGTTCGGTACATCATTTCGATATCGGTGCGCGGGGTTATAATCTCGGCCTCGGTGGGATAGTCCGGCCCCTGCACATGAACGCACAGCTCCTCCAGTGTTGCTTTCGGGGACTCCAGCAGGCGGACGCAGGCGCTGACAATCTCACGCAGATTGTGCGGGGGGATATCGGTCGCCATGCCCACTGCGATGCCGGTGGTGCCGTTGAGCAGCACATTGGGCACCCGCGCCGGCAGTAGTGACGGTTCCTGCAGGGTGCCATCGAAATTGGGCACCCACTCCACCGTTCCCTGCCCCAGCTCCTGCAGCAGCAATTTGGCAAACGGGGAGAGCCGCGACTCGGTATAGCGCATCGCCGCGAAGGATTTGGGATCATCCGGTGAACCCCAGTTGCCCTGGCCATCAATCAACGGATAGCGATAGGAGAACTCCTGCGCCATCAGCACCATCGCCTCATAGCAGGCGGAGTCACCATGCGGATGAAACTTGCCCAGCACATCGCCCACGGTGCGCGCCGACTTCTTGTGTTTGGAGGTGGCGCTGAGTCCCAGCTCGGACATGGCATAGATGATACGCCGCTGCACCGGTTTGAGGCCATCGCCAACATGGGGCAGGGCCCGGTCGAGAATGACATACATGGAGTAGTCCAGGTAGGCCTTTTCCGTATAGTTCTTGAGCGGGAGTCGTTCTATGTTTTCGTGGTTTGGTTCTGTTTGTTCCGCCATTGCTTCGATCCAGAGTTTTTGAAAAAGTGATTGGTCAGGTCATTTTGTCCCGTTAACAGTGTTACGTGCACCGCGCAGCCGAAAGATGATAACACTGCGGAGTCAAACCGGTGTATCGAAAACCTGGTCAGCCCGGCGATCCGCGGGAGCTTGCGGCCGGCAGATGTTCCCCCGGATCTGAAAGCGTACCGGGACAGCAAAAGGGGCGGTGAGGTATTCACTTAACGATGCGTTGCCCTTACCATTACGGGATCCCTGGCCGGTTTTGAGAGTCCGGCCGCATTTGAAAACCCTTGAAGGCAGTGGCGAGCTGATTCGCCCAGACAGTCAGGAGTCAGTATGAAGTTCAGCATTCGAAGCGGTAGTCCAGAGCAGCAGCGCAGCGCCTGCGTCATTGTTGGGGTGTTTGAAAAGCGGCGTCTGTCCATGGCTGGACAGCATCTGGACGAGGCCAGTGGTGGCCTGTTGACGGAGATGTTGCGGCGAGGCGACATGGATGGCAAACCGGGTCAGACGCTGTTGCTGCATGCGGTACCGGATGTTGCTGCCGAGCGGGTGTTGCTGATGGGTTGCGGGCATGAGCGGGAGCTGGTGGACAGCCGGTTCCGCACCGTTGTCCGCAAGGCGGCCACGACGTTGAACGAAACCGGAGCCGTTGAAGCGGTGAGCTATCTGGCCGAGCTGCCGGTCAAGGGACGCAGCCAGCACTGGAAATTGCGCCAGGAGGTGGAGAGTGCAGCGCAGGCACTCTACCGGTTCGAACAGTTCAAAAGCAAGCCGGAGACCACCTACCGCCCACTGCGCCGCATGACTCTGATGGTAACCGATCGGCAGGCACTGGCGGCGGGCAGGCGGGCGCTGGCCGAAGGGGTGGCCATTGCCGCTGGCAAGGAGCTGGCGCAGGATCTGGGCAACACCCCCCCCAACGTCTGTACCCCTGCCTGGCTGGCCCGGCAGGCAGCCGCGCTGGCAAAAGGCCAGGCGTCGATCACCCACAAGGTGCTGAAAGAGAAGGATATGGAGAAGATGGGCATGGGCGCCCTGCTCTCGGTGGCGCGTGGCTCCCGGCAGCCGGCAAAATTTATCATTCTTGAGTACAAGGGCGCCAAGAAGGGCGACCGGCCGGTGGTGCTGGTGGGCAAGGGGGTGACCTTTGACTCCGGCGGGATCTCCATCAAGCCCTCGGCCGCCATGGACGAGATGAAATACGACATGTGCGGTGCGGCCAGCGTGCTGGGGGTGTTCCGGGCGTTGGGGGAGCTGCGGCTGCCGCTCAATGTGGTGGGGCTGATCCCGGCCACCGAAAACCTGCCCGATGGTGACGCCAGCAAGCCGGGCGATATCGTCACCAGCCTCTCCGGCCAGACCATCGAGATCCTCAACACCGATGCTGAAGGCCGCCTGATCCTGTGCGACGCCCTCACCTATGCCGAGCGCTACCGCCCGGAGGTGATCATCGACATCGCCACCCTCACCGGCGCCTGCATCATCGCCCTGGGCCATCAGGCCTCGGCGGTTCTGGGCAACCATTCACCGTTGGTTCATGATCTGATCAGGGCCGGCAACGAGAGCGGCGATCGCGCCTGGGAGCTGCCGCTGTGGGAGGAGTATCAGGAGCAGCTCAAGAGCAACTTTGCCGACATGGCCAACATCGGCGGACGCCCGGCAGGCACCATCACCGCGGCCTGTTTTCTCTCCCGTTTCACCGAAAAGCAGCACTGGGCACATCTGGATATTGCCGGCACCGCCTGGCAGAGCGGTGAGAAGAAGAATGCCACCGGCCGCCCGGTGGCGCTGCTCACCCAATACCTGCTCGACAGAGCGGCCCAATGACCCAGGTGGATTTCTATATCCTTGCGGCCGGTGACAGCGAGCGGTTCGCCTGCCGGTTGACCGAAAAGGCATTCCGCGCCGGTTACCGCATCCACCTCAACAGTGCCACCCCTGAGCAGATGGAACGGCTGGACAACCTGCTGTGGAGTTTCCGGCCGGGCAGCTTCATCCCCCACCGGCGCAGTGACCTTGGAGACGATAAGGTGCCGGTGGTTATCGGCTGCGGCAGTGAACCGGAGACGGAAATTGATCTGCTGATCAATCTGGCCGACGATACGCCGTCTTTCTTTAGTCGCTTCCAGCGGCTGGCCGAGATCGTCGACCAGGATCCGCAGCGGCGGGAAAAGGGCCGCCAGCGCTACCGCTTCTATCAGGAGCGGGGTTATCCGCTCGCATATCACAATATCGACTGAACAGAGTAATCGTTATCCATGGAAAAAAGCTACCATCCCCACGCCATTGAGCAGCGCTGGTACCAGTTCTGGGAGCAGCAGGGCTACTTCGCCCCCCACGGCGAGGGCCAACCCTACTGCATCATGATCCCGCCGCCCAACGTTACCGGGCGGCTGCACATGGGGCACGCCTTCCAGGACACCATCATGGACATCCTGATCCGCTACCACCGGATGAAGGGGGACCGCACCCTGTGGCAGCCAGGTACCGACCACGCCGGCATCGCCACCCAGATGGTGGTGGAGCGTCAGCTCAATGCCGAGGGGAAGACCCGCCACGATCTGGGACGCGAAGCCTTCATCGAGCGGGTCTGGCAGTGGAAGGAGGAGTCCGGCAGCACCATCAGCCAGCAGCTGCGCCGCATGGGCGCCTCGGCTGACTGGTCCCGGGAGCGCTTCACCATGGACGAGGGGCTCTCCGAAGCGGTGCGCGAGGTGTTCGTGCGCCTGTACGAGGAGGGGCTGATCTACCGCGGCAAGCGGCTGGTGAACTGGGATCCGGTGCTGCACACGGCGGTCTCCGATCTGGAGGTGCTCTCCGAGGAGGAGAGTGGCCACCTCTGGCACATGCGCTATCCGCTGGTCAACGAGGAGGGCTGTCTGGTGGTGGCCACCACCCGCCCCGAGACCATGCTGGGGGATGCAGCGGTGGCGGTGCACCCCGACGACGAACGCTACCGGCACCTGATCGGCCAGCAGGTGGAGCTGCCCCTCACCGGGCGGCGCATCCCCGTCATCGTGGACGAGTATGTGGATCCGGAGTTCGGCACCGGCTGCGTAAAGATCACCCCGGCCCACGACTTCAACGACTATGCGGTATGGCAGCGCCACCGCGACAGCAGCGAGATGATGGATCTGCCGGGCGGCGGGCTGATCAACATCTTCGACAGCAGCGCCCGCATCATCGCCGGCGACGCCCCGAATGCCGAACTGATCCCGAAGCGCTACCAGGGTCTGGATCGCTACCAGGCGCGCAAACAGATCGTTGCCGATCTCGACGCCCGGGGGCTGCTGGAGAAGGTGGAGGAGCACCGGCTGATGGTGCCGCGCGGCGACCGCTCCGGCGCGGTGATCGAGCCCTTTCTCACCGATCAGTGGTATGTAAAAGCGGCGCCCCTGGCCGCCCCGGCCATCGAGGCGGTGGAAAAGGGCGACGTCCGCTTCGTGCCGGACAACTGGAAGAACACCTATTTCGAATGGATGCGCAACATCGAGGACTGGTGCATCTCGCGCCAGCTCTGGTGGGGCCACCGTATCCCCGCCTGGTACGACGACCAGGGCAACGTCTATGTGGGGCGCAGCGAACAGGAGGTGCGCGACCGGCACGGTTTCGGTTCCGAGGTGACCCTGCGCCGGGACGAGGATGTGCTGGACACCTGGTTCTCCTCCGCCCTGTGGCCCTTCT
>WFVH01000016.1 GCA_015491735.1 Gammaproteobacteria bacterium | reverse complement strand
TCATACTATGCTGAATCGTTACTCAGAATGCCGGGTCCACCGGAATGCACTGCCATCCCCGGCTCGCCAAACCAGTAGCCATTACAGAACTCATTGCCAACAACGGCGTTCAGCCGCGCCTGCGCCTCTTCCGGGCTGACATCGCCCTCAATCACATCATGAAAGGCGGTAATAATCAGCTCCATATTCTGTGACTGAGGCGACAAACGAACCACATCGACACCCAGTTCGCGGAGTACCGGCAGTTCCGTTAACAGGTTGCATACCCGCCCTGACTGGGTCTGGATGCCATTCAGTGTCAGAAAGTTCTCCCCTTCCTGGGTGCCAAGTGGCAGGCCATCGGCATAATCACCGCAACACAAACGGCAGTCATCCTTGGGAAGATTGTGGTTACGGGCAGTAAAACAGCGGGCGGAGAAGGCCAGTGGCATCCGGCCATAGGCAAACACCTCGGTTTGCAGACCATCCGGACGTTTCTGCTGCATCTGCACCAGCAGATCCCGGGACAGTTCCACCGGCATTACCCAGCGCTGCGCGCCCAGTTCCGCCAGCAGCGCCAGTGTGGCCTGATTGTAGGTGTTGATATGTGGCCCGGCCACAAAAGGGACGCCTGCCCCGGTTACCGCATTGACCGCCGCCATATCATTGGCTTCTACCGGGTACTGGCCGTTGGCGACGATGCGGCGCAGGGTGCGTAGTTCAGACTCCGACTCCATCAGGGTCAAGGTGGAGAGCACCACCTCCTTGCCGGACGATGTCAACCGGCTGGCCACCATCTGCCAGTCCGCCAGGGTAAGGAAGCGCCGTTTGGAGCACACCGTTTCACCGAGATAAACGATATCCACCGGCAGCGCGACCACCCGGGCGTAAAAATCCATAACCGCTTCACGAGACCACAAATAGAGTAAAGGCCCTACTGCTAGTTTCATACTGTTCAGCTGTTCCTGTAATTGTGTTTGACCGCTATTGCCAACGCCTGTCCAGCGCGCCCAGTGTGTGCGTGCTGCCCTCGGCAACCCGATCGAGCCGGGCGACCCAATCAGGATGGGGTGTGTAGTTTTCCGGATCGGTAACACAGGCATCCAGCGCCTGGCGCAATACCCGCGTGACCTGCTTGACATAGGCCGGGCTGCGTTGCCGCCCCTCCACCTTGACCGCCACCACGCCCGCTTTCAGCAGATCGGGGAGCCGATCCAGCAAACTCAGGCTGGTGGGCTCTTCAATGGCATAGTCTACCCGTCCGTTGACCTCGAATCGCCCCTTGCATAGAACGGGGTAACCGGCACTCTCACCCGGCCTGTATGAATCGATTAGCACACCGTTGAGCCGGGAACGGCGTCCGCTGGCATCCTCTTCCCAGCGTACCGCCCTGGCCGGAGAACAGGCGCCACAGGTATTGGGGGATTCACCGGTAACATAAGAGGACAGCGCGCAACGCCCCTCCACCATGACGCACAGACTGCCAAAGCCGAACACTTCGACTTCCACATCGGTATTGGCTATCAGACGGGTTACCTGGGAGAAAGAGAGCACCCTGGGCAGCACCACCCGTTGAATGCCAAACTGCCGCTGATAGAAATTTATCGCTTCGTAACTGGTGGCCGAACCCTGCACTGAGAGATGCAGCCGCAGTTCGGGATAGGTGGTTGCGGCGTAACGCAGCAGCCCGGGATCGGCCATGATAACGGCATCGACACCCAGCATGGCCGCCCGATCCACCGCCCGGGTCCACCGGATCCAGTTTTCCGGCTGGGGAAAGGTATTGAGCGCGAGCAGCACCCTGACACCCCGTTCATGCGCATACTGAATTCCCCGGGCAGCCGCCTCCTCATCGAAATTCAGCCCGGGGAAGTTACGCGCATTGGTAGCATCCCTGAACCCCATATAGACCGCATCGGCCCCGTTGTCCACCGCCGCTTTCAATGCTGGCAGACTGCCCGCGGGACATACCAGTTCAACCCTCTGTGCTCCACCCGAATCGTTCACCATCAGTTTCCCACCCTTTTCTGCCTGCTGCCGACCCCCTGGCGGGTTCCGCGCCGCGCCAGTTCGTTTTCAATCCCGTTCAACACCCGCCACTTCCACGCGCACCAGTGCGGAGCCAGCAGAAGCGGCGCCCTGGCCGTGCCGGTGAGACGGTGATAGACAATCCCCCGGGGGGTCATCTCCACGAGATCAGCCGCCAGGGCGACATACTCCTCGAAGCGCCACGGCAGATATTCCCGCCGCCGCCATTCAGCCGCCAGCCGGGTACCCTTCACCACATGCAGGGGATGGAGCTTGAGGCCATCTACCCCCTCATCCAGCACACGCTGTAACGTTGTCCGCACATGAAACGGCCCCTCCCCCGGTAGTCCGGCAATCAGATGGGTGCAGACCGGCAGGCCGCGTCTCCGCGCCGCGTGCAGCGCCCGGCAATACGCGGCAAACCCGTGCCCCCGGTTGACCCGCCGCAGCGTTTCATCGAAACTCGACTGCAGCCCGAGTTCCAGCCACACCTCATACCCTTCATCACGATACGCTGCCAGCAGATTCAGTACGGCTTCCGGAACGCAGTCGGGACGTGTGCCAACAGACAGCCCGATCACCCCGGGCTGCGCCAGCGCCGTGTCATAATAGTCTTTCAATCGCTCAACACTGGCATAGGTGTTGGTATAAGCCTGAAAATAGGCAAGAAAACACCGTGCTCCGGTACGTTTGACAATCACCTCGCGCCCTGCGGCTATCTGCTGCGGTACTGGCGAAACAGCCGCGCCGTTGGGGCTGAAGGAGCGATTGTTGCAAAAGGCGCATCCTCCCCGGCCAATCGTTCCGTCCCGGTTGGGGCAGGTAAAGCCGGCATCAATCGATATCTTGTGCACCCGCTCACCATACCGGGAGAGCAGCATCTGACCGAACGTATCAACATGGTCCGAGAGCGCCATGAGATACTAGGGGGCGTTCTCAATTAACAAGACCACACTGCCGGGCCTCTGTTTTTGTCCAGCAAGGCAGAACGAGCGCGGTGTGGTTGTTCCACATAAGCGAGTGATAACGCCGCTGGGCGAAAACAGAGGCCCGGCCCTTCGGGTTGCGCCTGAAAAAGCGCCATGCTGCGTTGTTC
>WFVH01000015.1 GCA_015491735.1 Gammaproteobacteria bacterium | reverse complement strand
CTCTATCGGCGTGAACCATCCTTTGGTTGACACCGGCTCGAACATTTTTTTCCTCCAGCCTTGTCATAAACCCATTTTAAAAACAGGTTGTTATCTTAACTATAAGATTCTTATAATATTTTAATTCATAATCCTTGAGCCGAATAGATTCAGCCTGCTCAAATATCACTCAATAGTCGATGACTGCCCCCAGATACAGGCTCAGTAACGGCCGATCATCGGCCAGATTGGACCGGTACTGCCCGGCACCGAGGTTACTCACCAACCGCCACTGCTTGCCCATCGGGTAGCGCAGATTCAGATTGGTGGAGAGATAGCTGTCCTGTTGGGATTCGCTCTGACTGTTACCGGACATGGCGGGATGGATGCCACCCATGCTCATGTGTTGCTGGTGGTCCATTGCGCTGGCGCTTGCGACAGTGTTCTCATACTGATTGTTGCGCCAGAGCAGCTGAATGTCTCCCTCCAGTTGCCGCCAGCGCCATCCGTTATAACCGGCGGTGAGCAGATAGGCATCATAACTGTAGCTGGACTGATCCGCATCGAAGAAGCTGAATTCCACACCCATGCTCCAGTAGGGAGCATTGCGCTGGTGGGGAAAGTAGTAGCGCCCGCCAAGGGAGATACGCGTGGCCTGATAGGGATCCACGGGATCATCATCATAATCTTCCCGCTGCCATGAGCTTTTGAGATCCAGCCCCGCACCCTGCTCGCCAAACCAGCCAACGGTGAATTCACCGCCGCCACTTCGGTTGCTGTAGGCAGGTTGATTATCATCCCGGTAATCACTGATGCGCAGGCCGATACGGGCCAGCCAGTTCGGGTTGATAGCGTGCATCCAGTTGCCGCCGAGGGAGAGTGACCGGATATTGCGGGCGCCATCGAGTCCCCGGTTCAGACCGGCGTCACCGCTCACTGAATAGCCGCCACGGGGATTGAACTGCATCCACTGCCAGCTCCCGTCCAGTTGCAGCCCGGTGCGGGCGCGGCTGACCGTGCCGGATGCGCCCGCCACCCGGGTTGATTGCAGATTCTGTTGATTGATGTAGCTCAGGCCGCTGCTGAGCCGGACGGAGCTCTCGGCATGGAGCACCGTGGAAAATGAGGCGGCCAGAGAGAGTATGACAACCTGATATTTCAACGATGACCTCCCATCGAGCCAGACATCCCCTGACCGTTATCCATCATGCTCGGCATGTGCCCCCCTTGCGAGTGTCCCCCCATGCGTTCATGAAACTGCTGGAAGCGTTCCATCATCTCACGCTGCCGCTCCGGATTCATCCCCTGGAAACGGTGATGACTCTCCATCATCCGCTGGCGTTCTGCCTCGGGCAGCGCCTTGAACTGCTCGTAGGCCTGTTGCATGGAGTGACGCTTGTCGGGAGCGAGCGTTTGCCAGCGCTGAAAACGCTGCCACAATTTGCTGCGTTTTTCCGCCGGCAGCGACAGCCACTTTTCACCCAGGCTTTTCAGTTGCTGGCGCTGCTGGGGAGAGAGCGTGGACCAGTTCTCCTTGAACTGCCCCAGCACCTGTTGTGTCTCGGGCTTGAGTGACTGCCACTGTGCAGCGGGCGGCTCGGCCCAGACTGTTTGTACAGCCATCATCAATAGCAGGAATAGTAATCTAGTCTTCATGATCTGTTTCCTCTCTGCCGGGGTTGCTGGCGGGCTTGTCTGCAGCGTCTTTCTGCTCCGCCTGCAGCGTGGCCAGCAGGCCTTCGAACTCCTGATCCGACAGGGTCATCAGCAGGGGTAGTTGCTGCAAAAACTCTTTGGGCAGGGTTGCGGGCGGTTCCCCGCCCAGAACCGGTGCCATGGCCAACAGCATGGCCCAACAGATGATCCGCTTGTCCACAATCATCCCTGATGTGCCGTTTCGTTCGTCATCTGATCCGCCAGCCAACGGTAAAACTCCGGCGCCTCCAGGATCTCCAGCGGCACCTGTTCATCCAGCACCCAGTCGGGAATGGTGGCGACCTGGGGGGCGGGAGTGGTGGTATTCCGGTCGGCGCCCGGCAGTGCCCAGTAGATCAGCACGGCAACGAGCACCGAGGCCAGCACCAGCGCCGGTTGTGGAAGCAGCCAACCCGGAGCGCGCCCCGTTTTGGGTTGCAGCGCCACCTGGCTCATCTCATCGAGCCGCCGGTTATGACGCCTGGCCAGCTGCTCCGCCTTTCGATCCAGCAGATCACCGGCTGATATTCGATCTCTGTTACTCATTGATCCACTCTCCTAACTGCTCCTTCAATGTCTGCATGGCGCGCGACAGATGGGTTTTGACGCTGCCCTCCGAGCAACCCATGATCGCCGCCGTTTCGGTAACGCTGAACGCCTGCCACTGGCGCAGCAGGTAGGCCTCCTGCTGCCGTGGTGGCAGGGTGGCCAGCACCGCTTCGAAACGCTCCGCCAACTGTGCCGCGCTGTGGTTATGCTCCGGCTGCTCATCACTGCCGGCGGGAAACTCAACCGCTTCACCACTATCCGTCAGTGGCAGCGCTGAAAAAGAGGTAATACGGGCAATGCGATCACGCCAGATCTGTTTACGCTGCCAGTCAGCAATACGCCGCCCTAGGATTTTATAAAAAAGACGCTTCCAGATTTGCTCATCATGCTTCTTCGCAGCCGGCACGAAACTGATCATGGTCTCCTGCAACAGATCCAGAGCGACCTCCTCATCACGCACCCGCAGGGCAGAAAACGCCAGCGCACCGCTGCGTACCGAGCGGAGAAAACGGCTCAGAGCGGCATCGTCATGTGGCATCTGGTCTGACTCTGTTCGGGCGCCATATTTACACCGTTCCTGCAGCGGTTACTCCTGATATCGCAACGACCTGGCAATTGGTTGACAGCAGAGTGTAATAGACATCCGGCCCGCTTCACAGGTTGTAACTACTCAGCTTACCCCTGAAATCCGCCATTTCCGCGTTGAAAAATGGTCATTTACACTTGTAAACTCACATTTTTCGCCTTGAACTGACGAATTTCAGGGACAAGCTGAGCAGTTACCATAAAATTTTACAATTCACTGAATAGTTACAATTTTGGTTAATCCAGGCGCGGGGTTCTCTGCCGTCCGGTTCAGCCGGCCACACGTCCCCCGTCCAGCTCGTCCTGCCACTTCTTCAGGGCATCCCAGTCGCCGCTGGCGGCAAACTCCGCCTGTTTGGGCCAGGTGGCGGGATCGGCACGGTTGTACTGGGTGCCCTCGGCCACCAGCAGCGCCTTGATGGCGTCCGGCTCCATGGCGGCGAGCGCCGCGAAGCTGGTCACCCCCTTGTCATTCAGGATCCCCGAGATCTTCGGGCCGATACCCTCGATTTTGGTCAGATCATCGGCCTTGTCTGCCGCGGTCCTGCCGGTATCGTCCGGCGCTGCCTGCTTCTGCTCTGCAGACGGCTTCTCCTTCTTTACCACCACCTTCTCTTTTCGGGCCACCGTCTTTTTCTCCGCTGCCGGCTTGGGTTCGGCAGCGACCGTGGCCGGGATGTTCTCTTCTTCCGCCACCTCTATGAAGTCATCCGCACTCCCCTCGGTATCGGCAAGGGTAGCGACCGAGGCACGCGCGGTGAGGATTGCATCGGCCGCACAGCGCGTGTAGAGCTGGATGGCGCGGATTGCATCGTCATTTCCGGGGATTACATACTCCACTCCGTCCGGAGAGTTGTTGGTGTCCACTATTCCCACCACCGGGATCCCCAGGGTCTGCGCCTCGCGCACGGCGATTTTCTCATGTCCCACGTCGACCACGAACAGCACATCCGGCAGCCCCTTCATCTCCTTGA
>WFVH01000014.1 GCA_015491735.1 Gammaproteobacteria bacterium | reverse complement strand
GCGGAAACCATCGACCGCCACATGAGGAACGTCACCCAGCTCACCTTCGAGGGGGACAACGGGGAAGCCTACTTCAGCTGGGACGGCAAGCGGCTCATCTACCAGTCGAACCGGGATGGCAAGCGCTGCGACCGGATCTGGACGATGAACGTCGACGGCAGCGGCAAACGCCGTATCAGCCCGGATCACGGCGCCCACACCTGCGCCTTCTTCTTCCCCGACGGGAAGCGGGTGGTGTTCGCCTCCACCAGCCACCTGCCGGGTGACTGCCCGCCCCGGCCGCAGACGCCGCCGGACGCCCGCTACAGCTGGCCGCTCTATCCCTACGACATCTACACCGCCAATGCGGACGGCTCCGGCCTGCGCCGCATCACCGACAATCCGCAGTATGACGCCGAGCCCATCGTTTCCCCCGACGGCAAACAGATTGTCTTCGGCTCCCAGCGGGAGGGGGATTTCGACATCTACATCATGAACGCCGACGGCTCCAACGTGCGGCGTCTCACCGACCGGGTGGGCTACGACGGCGCCCCCTGGTTCTCCCCGGACGGAAGCAGGATCGTCTGGCGCGCCTGGTATCCGGAGACCCCGGAGGAGCACGCCCAATGGAAGGCGGCCATGGCCGGCAACTACATCCTCGCCTGGCCGCTGGATCTCTGGGTGATGGACGCCGACGGCTCCAACAAGCGGCGCCTGACCAACAACGGCGCCACCAACTGGGCCCCCTCCTGGCACCCGGACGGCAAGCGAATCATCTTCTCCAGCAACATGGACGACTGGCGGGAGGATATCCGGCGTTTCGGACACAACTTCGAGCTCTACCTGATCAACATCGACGGCAGCGGGCTGGAGCGCATCACCTACAACCAGGTGTTCGACAGCTTCCCCATGTTCTCACCCGACGGGAAGAAGCTGGTGTTCGGCGCCAACCGCAATCCGAGGAAACCGCGCGCCACGGACATCTACATTGCGGACTGGGTGGAGTAAACGAGATCGGAGACGGGAAACTCCCCCAACGAACCACGGAAAGGAGCATGAAATGAATATCTTCGATTTCTTCAGAGACAAAGGCTTAATCCAGGTGATCTACATCTTCGCCACTTGGTTCCTTACAGCGCTCTTTCTATCTTGGATCGCGAGTAAGGGGGAAAGCCCCAACCAGATGAGCATAATTCTCAACGCACTGTTGGCCGATAAATCCTACCAGTTATTTGGTGCAGTAAGCTTCCTTTTCATCGGTTTGTCAATATCGTTCAGTAGCGAACCAAGTCATAACAATACTAAGCCGCGAGGAACAAAGAGATTTCTGGAATTTCTACCTAAAGCGGGCAAAAACCTGGCGTCCACGCCATTTTCTTTAGTCGCGTTTATCACCGGTTTGATGGTCTTCTCTTACGTTAATGGGGAACAGATGAATGATGACTTTATCGGGCTAAGTATACTAACCATAGTAGCCATTCTGTTACCGGGTTTACTCGCTCTGGCCGCCATCATCGCAGATCCAGAGAGTGGAAGCCGTTATTCGGATTGGCTTTACAGCTTGCAGCCTAAACGCCGATACATGATTGGAACGGTCTTTATTTTAACAGCACTTTGCATTATCTGGGCAATGGTGCACACCGCTCCTACCCCATGAACCCATGAGAAAAACCCCAAAACCAATGCAATGGCCAGTGAGCAGCCTGCATCGATGCAAGGAGCGAACCATTCGTGGTGTCCTTTTCCTATCCGCGAAATCGGTTTGTGCCCTTTTGCTGTTACTTTTCCCCGTCATTCAGCAACTGTCGGCTGAAACAGTGGTCAACACCGTGGACCACAACCTGAAGATCTCCCTGCAACCCGAGCAGCATCGGATCACTGTTGACGACAAAATCACCTTCCCCAAACCGCCTCGCGCACCGGTGCAATTCCTGCTGCACAAGGGGCTGAACCCCACATCCGCCAAGCCTGGCGTGGCGATCGAAAAACAAGAAACGGGAAACGGGGATCTTCTCTACAGCAGCTACAAAGTCACCCTGCCGCCCGGCCAGCGCGAGCTTTCCCTGCAATACAGTGGCGAGATCTTCCACCCGCTGCCATCCACGGAAAAAGAGCAGGCGCGGGGCATGCGCAGCACGCCTGGCATCATCTCCGGCGAAGGGATCTATCTCTCCGGTGCCTCGTACTGGTATCCGGTGCTGGAAGGGGACAGCTTGATTACCTTCGATCTGAGCGTCGAGCTTCCCGATGGGTGGAGTACGGTCAGCCAGGGTGGACGCAAAGCGGCGGAGGATGGATCGGCGGCCGGGTGGCACTCAGCCGAGCCGCAGGAGGAGATCTACCTCATCGCCGCTCGCTTTACCCGCTATGGGCGCCCCGCCGGACGGATCGATACCGAAGTCTGGCTGCGCAGCCCGGACGAGGCGCTGGCCAACCGGTACCTGGATGTGACCGGCAGCTATCTCACCATGTACGAAAAACTGATCGGTCACTACCCCTATCCCAAGTTCGCCCTGGTGGAGAACTTCTGGGAGACCGGCTTCGGCATGCCCTCCTTCACCCTGCTCGGGCCGAAGGTGATCCGGCTGCCGTTCATCCTGT